>DFBV01000095.1:0-6432 GCA_002366755.1 Anaerolineales bacterium UBA3071 | reverse complement strand
GCCAGCGCCTGGCAGCCTGCCGCCAGATCGTTGGGTATGCCCATGCCAAAGGCGAAATCGTTGCCTCGACCGACGCTTAATATCCCCATGGCCGCGTTGCCGCTACCAGCCAGCTTGGCCCACATCAGGCCGTTCAGCACCTCGTTGGCGGTGCCCTCGCCGCCTGCAGCGACCACTACGTCATATCCGTCCGTGATGGCCTGCTGGGCCAGCTCGGCGGCCTGCCAGGGACGCTGGGTGCGTACCATGTCGAACTCCAGGCCATGGTCGCTCAGCATTTGGTCAATGAGGGGCACAGCGCCCTCGCCGGCCCCTCTGCCGGAAGTCGGGTTGACGATGATCTTGTATCGGGTCATGGCGTGAAACCTCCTGTTGCAGCGTGTCGTCTAGGTCTTTCTCCATCAGTTCGTCACTCGATCACCACATCGTCCAGACCCTCTTCGGGTTCGGGATACTTCATGTCCAAGCCCTTGAGGGTGTCTACGAGGATGGTGGCGATCATCAGGTTGCGATACCACTTGCGGTTGGCGGGCACGATATACCAGGGCGCCCACTTCGTGCTGGTCCTATTCAGAACCTCTTCGTAGGCCTGCATGTACTGCGGCCAGAGCTTGCGTTCCTTCAGGTCCCCCAGGCTGAATTTCCAGCGCTTGTGCGGCTCGTTCAACCGCGCCAGAAACCGCTCCTTTTGTTCGTCCAGGTCAATGTGCAAGTAGAACTTGATGATGGTGGTGCCCTCCTCGGCCAGCAACCGCTCGAAGTCATTGATGTGCGCGTATCGCCGCGACCAGACCTCCGGCGGCACCAAGCTGCGTACTCTCACCACCAGCAGATCCTCATAGTGACTACGGTTGAAGATCACGATCTCCCCTCTTCGGGGCGTTTGCTGGTGGACGCGCCACAGGTAGTCGTGGTCGAGTTCGATGCGCGTGGGGACCTTGAAGCTGGCCACCCGTACACCCTGGGGGTTGACCCCTTCAAACACGTGGCGGATGGTGCCATCCTTGCCGCTGGTGTCCATGCCCTGCAGGACCATCAGCACTTTGCGCTTGTGCTCGGCGTAGAGCAGTTCTTGCAGTTCTTCTAGTTCCTCATTGAGTTCTTCCAGACGATCCTTGGCAGACCCCTTGCCGCCGTCCAAACCGCCGGCATCGCTGGCGTCCCACTCCTCCAGGTTGATGTGACTGCCGGGTTTGACGCGATAGCGTTCCATCTGTGGTACCTCCTCTAGGATCTGACGGACTACTCCGATGGTGCAGAGCATCTTTCCAGGGAACTTCCAGCACCTGAACTCTGCAGGCCTGACATTGGCGGTTCTGCTCGCAGTGACGACTTCAGTCGTTCATAATGGCGCCAAAGCGACTGAAGTCTCTACTACGAGCCCCGTATGCAGAATCATGCCCAGGGCGCTGATGCCGCTCGCCGGACGTGTATCTCGTCAATGACGGCGTTGCCCTGCCGTGTGACCAGGAACAGCACAATGTCGGCAATCTCCTCCGGCTGCATTAGCACCGATCGGTCGAGATCGGGACGCGCCTGGCTGACCATCTGTGTATCTACACCCCCCGGACAAATGGCGTGCACCCGGATGCCGTCCTGCTGCACTTCCTTGGCCAGGGCCTTGCTCATGCCCATCACCGCATGTTTGGACGCACTGTATGCGGCCTGGTTGACGTAACCCTTCACGCCCACGACCGAAGTCACGTTGATGATGAAAGATTGCTCTTGCTGCCTCAGGTACGGAATGGCTGCCCGGCAGAGCAGGAACGGGCCACGGGCATTGACCGCCATCAAGCGATCCCATTGCTCGGTGGTCGTCTCGGCCAAGGGCCCGAAGATGCCGATGCCAGCGTTGTTGACGACGATGTCCAACCGTCCGAACCGCTTGACGGTGTTGCGTACCAACTGGACCACCGCTGTCTCTGAACTGACATCGGTGGGGAAGCTCGCGGCCTGGCCGCCGAAGGCTTCGATCTCGGCCTGGACAGCGTGCAGTTCCGTCTCGGTTCTGGCGGCCAGAGACAGTCGCGCACCATTGCCAGCCAAGGCCAGGGCGATGCTGCGCCCCATCCCTCGACCAGCGCCGGTGACGATGGCAATTTTCCTTTCGAGTGGTTTCTCCTGCATCGAGTTCCTCATAGTCCTCACACGGTCCTCACACGACCCTTTTCCGCTTCGTCCTCGATCTCGGCGTTTCTCTCGTAGGACTGGATCACTGCTGCTGGCTCGTATAGCACGGCAAACACCTCTCGTAGGATGACTCCCCCGAAGACAGGCCATTCAGCCACAGAGACGAGGTTGTTCAGCATCAAACGTAGAAGACATAGGGTTCTTGAGACACACCTTAAGAATCTCCGTGCTCTCTGTGCCTCTGTGGCGAGTCTGGCGTTTCTTCAGTAGTCGTAGGATGCATCAGAATCCTTGACGCAACTGACGTGGGGATATCACACCACAGCGGCTGCTCGAAGCCGATCCACGTCTGCCGAATCGTAGCCCAGGCCGGTCAGTATCTCCTCCGTGTGCTGGCCCAGCAGGGGCGGCGGCAGCCGGTAGCTGACTGGTGTGTCGGACAGGACGATGGGGCAGCCCAGCGATCTGACCACGCCGCTGAGCGGATGTTCCAACTCGACGATCATCTGCCGCGCCAGCACCTGTGGGTCGTTCAATGCCTCGTCCACGTGATTGATGGGGCTGCAGGGAATGCCAGCGGCAGTGAGGGTCTCCAGCCAGTGGGCGGTGTCTTCCTGGAGGAAGACGGGCTGCAACAGCGAGACGAGTTGCTCGCGGTGCACCAACCGGTTGGTATTGGTGGCGAAGCGGGGATCGTTCATCAGCGTATCTTCAAGGCCCAACGCCTGGCAGAAGCGCTGCCACAGCCGCTCCGAGCCTACACCGACGATGAAGAACTTATCTCTGGCTCGGAATGGCTGGTAAGGGACGATAGTGGGGTGCAGATTGCCCAGGCGGGGCGGGCGCTCGCCGGTGGCGAAATGGTTGGCGGCCACATACGACAGCCAGGTGATCTGGCTATCGAGCAGGGCGATGTCCAGCGCCTGGCCTTCTCCCGTGCGTTCCCGCACCAGCAGTGCTCCCAGGATGCCGGTGAGGGCGTAGATGCCGGCGGTGATGTCGGCGATGGCCGTGGGGAAGCGCGTTGGTTCGCCCTCCGGCTCGCCAGTGAGGGCCATGGTGCCGCTCATGGCCTGGGCCAGCACGTCGTAGCCGCCGCGGTTGGCATAGGGGCCCGTGCGCCCGAAGCCGGTGATGGAACAGTGAATGAGCCGCGGATTGCGCTGCTGCCATGTGGCCGCGTCGAGCCCGAACTTGTCCAGCGAGCTCTGTCGCGGCAGGTTGTTGATGAAAACGTCCGCGCTCTCCAGCAGGCAGTGCATTATGCGCTGCCCCTCGTCGCTGGCCACGTTGAGCGTCAGACTGCGCTTGTTGCGGTTGCAAGAGAGGAAGTAGGCACTCTCGCCTTCGAGGAAGGGCGGTCCCCAGCCGCGGGACTGGTCGCCCACGCCGGGCCGTTCGATCTTGATCACGTCAGCGCCCAGGTCGCCCAGCAGCATGGTGCAATAGGGGCCGGCCAGCGCCTGGGTGAAGTCAATGACGGTGATGCCCTCCAGAACAGTTAGTGGCGTAGTGGCGTGGTTAGCCGATAGGGGCATACGGGCTGTCCTTTCGTGACCTAGAACTGGCCCATCGAATGAATTCGATGTCTGACATCATAAACTGAAGCAGGTTGGAGTGGCGTTGGCAACATGTTTCAACAAGTTTTGGCTAGCAGGCCGCGAATTCATTCGTGGCCTTCATCTTCATCGGCTTCATCTGCTCCATCTGCTCCATCCGCTTCATCTGCCCATCGGCTTCATCCGCTTAATCCGCTGACAACTCTGCGCCAATCGTCGGACAGCGAGGGCACTTTGCCACCGCGGTAGACCTTGATCGCCTCGGCCATGATGGTCAGGGCGATCTCCGCTGGAGTTTGGGCTCCGATGTCCAGGCCAATGGGCGCATGCACCCGCTGGAGCTTCTCTCGTGGGATGCCGCATTCTTCCTGTAACAGCTTGAACACGCCCCGAACGCGGCGGCTGCTGCCGATCATGCCCAGGTAGGCCAACTCCCTGTCCACGACCTCCAAGAGGCACTCCACATCGTGCTGGTGCCCGCGGGTGATGAGCACGACGTACGTGTCCCCATCCAGCGGCAGCTCGCGCAGCGTCTCGGCCATCGGTCCGGCAATCACCTGCTCTGCTTGTGGAAAGCGCTGGCGGCTGGCGAACTGCGAGCGGTCGTCGAGCACGGTGACAGTGAAGTCGCACAACCGGCCCATCTCGGCCAGCGGTTGGGCAACGTGTCCTGCACCGACGATGACCAGGCTGGGTGGCCTGCGCTGCACCTCTATGTAGACCCAGATGACATCCTTTGCATCGTCGAAACGGGGGTCTTGCGTATCTGTGCTGGCAGTCCCTCGCGGCGGGACTGCTGCCTCGGCGTCGGCCAGGGGTTGGGCACCGTCTTTCGCACAGCAAATCAGCCTGTGTTGTCGCATCTCCAGCGCCTGGCGAGCGTCGGCTAATGCCTGAGGCTCCAGATCTCCTATCCCCAGGCTGCCCAGTGGCTCCCGATCAGGCCAGATCATCGTCTTGTTGCCTACGAGATGAGCTTTCTCTGGCGGTGCGGCGACCACGGTGGCCAACGCCACAGACTCTCGCCTGGCGACGGTGTCCAGGAGTGGTTGCAGCTTGGCAAGGGTGAGTGGCGGGCTGGGCATCCGCTCTACGAAGATGTCCATCACGCCTCCGCAGACGGCTGTGCTTTCCATGGCAACCTCGCCGGTGAGATCCACGGAGACGATGGTAGGCTGTCCTGTGGCGAGCACGTCCAGCGCGACCCGCATCACCGCTGCCTCGCCGCAACCCCCGCCGACCGTGCCCGCGTGGCGACCTTCGGGATGGATGATCATCTTGGCCCCCACTTCCCGCGGCACAGAACCCCGGGCGCGGATCACGGTGGCCAGAGCGACAGTTTCACCTTCTTCCAGGAATTCGGCAAGGTTTCGATACACGTTCTGGGTTACAGGTCTCAGGTCAGGAACATTGGTTTGCCCAACGTGTGGACTATCTTGGGACGATACTCTTCCGTGTCGTACAGCTCATCTACGTCCACGCGCTTGGTGCCTTCCAGTTTCGTGCTGATAGGTACGTGGGTGTAGACACCGGCACGCAGCGCCACCATGCGCCCCCTGGAGCCTCGTTTGATCAGGTCCATGGCCATGTTTGCATAGTTAATGGCCACCATCAGGTCCAGGGAGTCGGGCTCGCCGCAGCGCATCAGGTAACTCAGTCGCTGATAGAGCGTGTTCTCGCCGGTGAGTTCTCTCAGCATCTCAGCGGTGATCTGCCCGATGCCGCCCAACTTCTTGTGACCGTAGGCGTCGGGCTTGCCGTATTCAACAACCTCAGCGCCGATCAACCTCGCTCCCTCGCTGATGGTCATCATGACGTAGTTGCTGGGGTTTTCGCGCTTGTCTTTCATCAGCAGGGGGGCCAGCTTCTTGGGATCGAAGGGCACTTCGGAGATGATGGCTCGCTCCACGCCGGCGAGGTAAGCAGCGACGAGCGAGGTTTCTCCGGAGTGACGGCCAAAGAGCTCGATCACAGCGATGCGCTCGTGTGAGCCCGCCGAGGTGCGCAGGGCGTGGATGAAGCTCACACTGCGGGTCACGGCGGTGGAGAAGCCGATGCAGTAGTCGGTGCCGTAGACATCGTTGTCCATCGTCTTGGGAATGGCCATGACGGGGAAGCCTTCACTGTGGATGCGCGCTGCGTAGTTCAGCGTGTCGTCGCCTCCGATGGGGATGAGTACGTCCACGCCCAGGTGCTCCAGCACGCGCAGCACGTGGGGCGTGAAATCCAATCGCTCCGCCTCCTCCGGCTGCGATTCTATCTCCGAACGCAGAAATCCGGGCACATTCTGGCGAGACACGCGGCTTGGGTGGGTGCGCGAGGTGTGGAGGAACGTGCCGCCCGTGCGGTCAATGGTACGCACCTTCATTTTAGTCAGTTCGACGACTTGGTTTTCCTGGGGCCTGTCATCGTCGGGATTGTAGAACAGCGGGCCTGCCCAGCCGCGGCGGAAGCCAAGCACGCGATAGCCGGCGTCGATGCCGCGATAGACGAGTTGTTTCATGCAGGGATTGAGCCCCGGCACGTCCCCACCACCGGTGAGGATGGCCATCGTCTTTCGGTTCTTGGGCATTGTGGTACCTCCATCAGAATGCAGATTATGATTGCGCTTGTCAAGCAGCATGAGGGAAGCAATAGTCGTGAAAAATGCAGAGAGGGGCAGCCTGAACCCTGTGAAGCTCAACCAGTGCCTCCGTAGGCTTCACACAGTGCCATTGTACCACCGCTGGCAGAGGTTGACAAA
>DFBV01000282.1:946-5177 GCA_002366755.1 Anaerolineales bacterium UBA3071 | reverse complement strand
AGGGGCTGAGGGGGAGATGGTGCGGGGGTATAGGGGAGGGTATTTGCCACGGCTGCGACGGGAGATCGAGCGGGGGCTGCGGGAGGGCAGCGTGCGCGGCGTGGTGGCGACCAATGCCCTGGAGCTGGGCATTGACATCGGCCAGCTCTCGGCGGCGGTGCTGGTCGGCTACCCAGGCACCATCGCCAGCGCCTGGCAGCAGGCGGGTCGCGCCGGTCGCCGCAGGGAAACTTCCCTGGCTGTGCTGGTTGCCAGTGCGTCTCCTCTGGATCAGTACCTGATTGCCCACCCCAACTACCTCTTTCAGCGCAGCCCCGAGCAGGCACTGATTCATCCCGACAATCTGGTCATCTTGCTGCACCACCTGCGCTGCGCAGCCTTCGAGCTGCCCTTTGCCCAAGGAGAGAGCTTCGGCGGGTTTGGCGACGTGGCGGCACTGCTCGATTTCCTGGTCGAGGAGGGGGAGCTGCACCGCAGCGCTGAGACGTGGTACTGGGTGGGGGAGACCTATCCGGCGCAGGAGGTCTCGCTGCGCACAGCCTCGCCCGACAGGTTCGTCATCGTGGTTCACGAAGGGGATGGCAGTGGGCCGCTCGTCATCGGTGGGGTAGATCGCTTCAGTGTGCCCTTCCTGGTGTACGAGGGCGCGGTCTACCTGCACGAGGGGCGGTCGTACATAGTGGAAGAGTTGGACTGGGAGGGCCAGAGGGCTTTCGTGATGCCGGCCGACGTGGGCTACTACACCGATGCCAGCACCAGCGCACAGGTGCAGGTTCTGGAGGTCCAAGCACAGACACAGGTGGCGGGTGCCATCAAGGCCCACGGCGAGGTGCTGGTGAAGGTCAAGGCCACGGGCTATCGGCGTGTCAAGCGCTACACGCACGAGAACCTGGGCTGGGGCGAGATTGACCTACCCGAACAGGAGATGCAGACCACTGCCTACTGGCTGAGTTTGCCCGAGGAAACGGTGGAGCGGCTGCGGCAGGGCGGGCTGTGGGTCAGCGACCGCCGAGACTATGGCCCGAACTGGGCGGCGCAGCGGGACTCAGCTCGAGAGCGGGATGGGTATCGCTGCCAGCACTGCGGCGTCCCCGAGCGTCGGGGGCGACAGCACGACGTGCACCATCTGCGTCCCTTCCGCGAGTTCGGTTACGTGCCCGGCGCGAATGAGGCTTACCGGGAGGCCAACCGGCTCGAGAACCTGGTGACCCTCTGTGCGTCCTGTCACCGCCAGGCTGAAGCGAGCCAACGGATGCGCAGCGGACTGGCTGGCCTGGGCTACGCACTGAGTCACGTGGCCTCGCTGCATCTCATGTGTGATCCCCGCGACCTGGGTTTGGTCACGGAACCCCGCTCTGTGTCCACCCGGATGCCGACCATCACGCTGTACGAGAAGGTCCCTGCGGGCTTGGGCTTCGCCGAGCGGCTGTATGAATTGCACCAGACGCTGCTGGACGCGGCGCACGAACTGGTGTCGGGTTGTCCTTGCGCTCACGGCTGCCCGGCCTGCGTCGGACCCGTGCTCAATCCGGAGCAGGAGACCAAGACGCTGACGCTGGCGCTGATCGAAGCGGTGTGCGGCGGAAATGGGACGCGGACCATCACGGATGAACACGGATAGCTGATCTGCTATCCGCTATCAGCTACCACCTTCACCCACACACGGCGGCGGCGCGGGCCGTCGAACTCTGCCAGGTAGATCCCCTGCCATCTCCCCAACTGCAGTTGTCCGCCGCTGACGAAGACGGTGGCACTGGCGCCGCACAGTGTGGCCTTGATGTGCGCGGGAGAGTTCCCTTCGCCGTGGCGATGGCGATGATTCGGTGGGACGAGGTGATCGTTCATCGTCAGTAGGATGTCGTGGCACACGGTGGGATCCCAATTCTCGTTCAGTGTGACGCCCGCCGTGGTGTGGGGCACGAAGATGTGGCAGACCCCCTCGCTGACGCCGCTTTGGCCCACCGCCTGTGCCACCTGTGCGGTGATGTCCACCAGTTCAGTTCTCGCTGTCGTCGGAATCTCCATTGTGATCATTTTGGCTTCCCCTGGGGTGCAGTCTTCTGCCCGGTGGTCAGCGCTCAGTGATCGGTGATCGGGAACGCCCCGATCCCTGGTTACTGAGACCTGAGCACTGGAGAGATGGGAGAAGCCGTCCGCTCCTCTCCCATGATGGTTGCCAATTCATTCATTACCCTGGGTAGCATCTCCCCTGCAGGGCCTTGCAGGAAGACATCGGCCAGCGGAGTGATGGCGCTGCGATTGGGGTTGACCTCGATGATGGGGCTGCCGGCGCGGCGGGCGTACGTGGGCAGCGAGGCCGCTGGCTGCACCAAACCCGAGGTGCCCACCACCAGCATGGCATCGCAGGCAGCGCTTTCGGCAAACGCCCGCTCCAGCGCTTCGGGCGGCAGCATCTCCCCGAACCAGACGACATCAGGACGCAGCATATCACCGCAGCGGGGGCACTGCGGCGGGATATCCGTCTGATCGGCGAAATCAGCGCGGGTGAACCCCTTGTGCCCGCCCAGGCACCTGTAGAACCGCCAGTTGCCGTGCAGTTCGACGACATCGCTGGAACCTGCGGCGCGGTGCAGGTTGTCGATGTTCTGGGTGATGACGACGACGTGGGGCACGTATCGTTCCAGCGCGGCAATGGCCAGGTGTCCAGGATTAGGCGTCACGTCCCCGAGGAGCCCGAAGCGGTGCTCGTACCACTCCCAGACTAGCTTGGGATTACGCCTGAACCCCTGTAATGTGGCCAGTTGGTGCGGGTCATAGCGTCCCCATAGGGCATCTTGCGCTTCGCGGAAGGTGGCGATGCCACTCTCTTTCGAGACGCCGGCTCCGCTGAAGACGACGAGGCGCTGGCTGCGGGCCAGGATGTCCGCTGCTTGTCGAAAGAGTTTTTCCATTACCGCCAACTCTCGATAGGCCAGACGCGCCGCTGGGCTAGGCGGCGCAAGCGCCGGCCGGGGTTCACGACCACCGGATGTCCCACCCGCTCCAACATGGGCACATCCTCGTGGCCGTCGCTGTAGAAATAGCTCTGCCCCAGGTCAATGTCGTTGCGGGCGGCGAACTGTTCGGCCAGCAGCGCCTTGCCCGGGCCGAAGCATACCGGCTCCACCAGCCGGCCGGTGAAATGGCCCTCTTCCACTTCCAGGTGGGTGCACAGGTAGTCGGGGATGTTCAGTCGTTCCGCCAGCGGCCTGACCACGTAGACGGTGGCAGCCGAGAGCACCACTAGCCGGTGGCCTTGCGCACGATGCTGGTCAATGCGCTGCACCGCGCCCTCGGTGATGTTCGGGGCCACCCATTCAGCGAACCAGGCGTCAGTTTCTTCCCGCAGCGGTTCTTCCTCTTCGCCGGAAGACATCATCAACATACGCATCATCGCCTGGGGGAAATCGATGAGCCCCAGCGCGTACCACAGAAACCACCAAGAAATGCGCATCCAGTCTTGCGCCCGAATGCGGCCCGTCTGCACCAGGTAGCGCACGTACAGCATGCCCGAACTGCCATTCAGAATCGTACGATCCATGTCGAAGAAAGCAGCAACGCTCATTCACGACTCCTTGTAGGAAGCAAGTACACAGGTAGACAAGGAAACAAGGGGGTTCAGCGTGCAGTGTTCGCTCTGAACTCCGAACCCCGAACTCGAGACTCGAAACCCCAAACTCCAAACCCGAAGCTTCTATGTTGCCGTCCACACTTCACGGATCAGCAGCACGCCCAGCACGACCATGGCCAGACCCAGAATCGTCAGCACGATGCGATAAGCACGGGCCGACAGCGCCTGACTCTGGCGGGCCACCAGCCAGGCGATGATCACCTTCGAGCCCACCAGCAGGGCATAGAAGCCCACCAGGAAGGCCACGGCGTAGACCGCACCTTCTCGCCAGCCAGCCAGCAGCGTCGGCCCGCCCACTGTGGCCCAGAAAAGGTACGGATGCGGGTTGAGCGCGTTGACCAGAGTGCCTTGCCATAGTTCGCTTCTGCCTCTGTCACTGCTCTCCCCTGCCTGATCGGGGAGCTGAGCGTGGCGGGCGGAACGCAGCGCGTCAACGCCCAGGTAGATGACCAACAAACCGCCAGCCACTGTGACCGCTGTCAGCGCCCAAGGCGGGAACCGGTCGAGCAGCAGCACCGACAGGGCGATGATAGGCGCGTCGGTGATGAAAGGGGCCAGCGCCACCAGGAGGCCATTAATGAAACCGCGTCGCAGCGATGC
>DFBV01000282.1:0-899 GCA_002366755.1 Anaerolineales bacterium UBA3071 | reverse complement strand
CTGAGTCGCGGATCAACAGAAAATCGCGGATGATTGCATATGTCGGGCTCATACTGTGCGGATGATCTGCCCCTCTAAATCCGCAGGATTACTGGCTGTAGCCATGTCGTGTGGAAGTTGACCAGAATGCCCAAGGGTAGGTCCAGGTAGCGCATGCGGTCTTTGAGGTTCTCCAGACGAATGTCGGCGACATCTCCAATGGCTACTGGGAACACGAGCATCTCACTGCCAATCTGAAGGTGTCTGAACTTGACCCCGCCGACGTCATGGCCTCTGTAGTACACCCTCATGCTCTTGTGCGCAGTCACCTCATGCCCGCGCAGGCGCAGCTCGTGGTAGCAGGCATTACCGTAGATGCGGTGAACGAAGCCTGGGCCCAGGGTCTTGAATACCTCCAGCATTCCACCGACAACATCATACACCAGATCCGGGTGCAGCAAGTCGTCACCGGCGCCACATACCTCTGGTCCATCAGCCTGCGTACTTCTCTGAAATGCCCTGTCCGTGAGGACCCGGCGCTTGAACTCCGGTTCTGGTCCTCCAAAGTTGAACAGTAACCCCACCGTCTTGCCCACTGTCTTCAGGTACGACATCAACTGGACCAGGTGGATCTTCTGTATCCTCTCCGCAACTTTGTTCTCGACTACAACTTCTTCGGCCACGAAGATGTCTAGCCGTTGCTTGCCTACCATCCGATCCTTGTACCATATCTCGTACTCGTCCTGTTGCACGCACGGGATGCCCTTTTCCTTCTCCAGACCCAACATCATCGCTGCTTCGTAGATGTACTCCGGATAGGTCCGGCTGAGGCTGTTGTAGACGTCGTAGTAGACACCGATGATCTCCTTGGTCAACTCCGCGTGCAGCAGCTCTGTCATGCGTACCCCCTGCGGAAGCAG
>DFBV01000192.1:353-8657 GCA_002366755.1 Anaerolineales bacterium UBA3071 | reverse complement strand
GGGCGGGGGCGGCGTAGGTGTCGGCAGCACGGCCGTGGCCGGAGGTGGCACAGGCGTCGCCGTCGGCTGGACAGGGTCCACGAACATGGTGATGGCATCAAGAAAGATGTAGTTGTCGCCGGTGGAGTAGTTGTGATCCACCAGGATGAACAGAGTGATGGTCTCCGCCTGGGCCACAGCCGACACATCAATGTTGGGACCTTCGCCTGGCGGGTAATTGACAATGCGACCAGGCCCCCGATGCATTGCCCCCCAGATCACAGTGGGTGCCGTGGGGTCCGTGCCGCCTGTGGGGTCAATGCCCAGTTGGCGACCAAAGGCATCAGGTGCGTTGGGGGCGGCCCAGCCCAGCGAGGCTTTGTAGGCTATGCCCGGTTGGACGTTCCCGACTCGCGTGTGGATGCCGGCCTTGAATGTGCCGCCGTCCGACCACATGCGCAGAGACGGTGCACCGAAGACAGTGTCCACGTCCTGCATGAAAACCAGGTCGCCTTCAAGGACGAAGGGTGTCCAGCCGGCGGGCACCTGGCGGGGTGGGCTGCCGCTGAATTCGTCGAAATCGCAATTCCACAGGATATTGGGTGGATCGCAGGGGGCCTGAGCCAGCGCGGGCGTGATGATGAACATGGATAGCCACATGCCGGCCAGGCCAAGGACAAGGCACAGCCTCCAAGACATGACGCACAGTATAAACCGAGGGGCTGCAAACCGCAAATCACGCCGTTGTGCCGGGTCTGAGTTCCGTCACTCCAGCGTGATGCGGATCTCCGGCGGGCAGGCCAGCGCATTAGCCACGGTAGAATGCTTGGCCACGCCGAGCAGCGCTTTGCACCGTTGTGCGGGCACTTCCGGCTCGATGTGGATGCGGATATCCATCCTGCTGATGCGACGGGGCCGCTGCGCTTCCTCGTAGTCCATCTCCAGGCTCACACGGTCTACGGGCAATCCGTGGAGCTGGCAGGAGTTGACCACGAAGCTCAAAGCGCAGGCAGCGACCGAGGCGGCGAACAACTGAGGCGAGCTCATGGACGTGCCAGCGCCCCCTTCTTCAGGCGGCGCGTCCACGACCACCGTGTGTTCGCCTACTGTGACCAGGAATCGCAGGCCGTCAACGTGTTGTACGGTCAGTTTCATCCCATTCGACCTCCCCCGCCGCAGTCGCTTTTTGTGGGTTCACTACTGTGGGATGGACATCTTCCAGCCGACGCCATTGAGAACGTAGTCGTCGCCGTACTCCTCGGCGAACAGTTCCCGGGCTTTGTCACCGCTGCAATGACAGGGGGCCGCCTTCTGCACCCTCCCCCCCTCTTTCCCCCCCATTGGGGGGGATGAAAGGGGGGGAAGGGGGGGGCGACGATGCGGCTGATCCTGTGCTTTGCTCTTGCCCCCCAGGTGAAAGCCACCCAGTACCAGGTAGATGTCGTCCTTTGCTACGTCCTGGGCCTGCTCCACCATGCGCACGATGCCCGGATGCGCACAGCCGCAAGGTAATGGCACCACCAGCCCCTGGGCTGATGTCACCACCAGCGCCTGCTCGATAATGCCGCCCTTCACCTCGCCCGTGCTGTTGACGCCAGAAACGATCTCCACGGGCTTGCTCACTTCCACAAGCTCGGCACCCGCTGCTTGCACCTGCATCTTAAAGGTGTCCGGGAAGGAGCGAGGCACGTAGACGGTGACATCGTTGTGCATGGCCAGCAGGTCATCCAGACCTCCCGTGTGATCGCCGTGGATGTGGGAGAGGACGACCGCCTCGATGCGCCGCGGATCCAGCCCCAGCTTGTCTATGTTCCCCAGCAGCGTGGACCCATCGCCGCCGGTATCGAAGAGGATCGTGTGATCTCCGAATTCCACCAGGCAGGCGAAGCCCCACTCAGTCTTCAACCGAGGGTCGTGCTCATTATTGTCGTAGACGATGGTGAGGGTCATCTCTTTGCCTCTCGGTGTGGGTGTGGGCAACGGAGGGGTGGGCGTGGGTCGGGGAGGGGACGTTGGCTTTGGCGTTGGGGATGGTCGCGACGTAGCGCCGGCGGGCGAAGGAGTTGGCGAGGGCCGCGCTGTGGCCGTCGGCGATGCCGCGGGCGAAGGTGTAGCAGACGGTGCGGTCTTCACAGATACGCTGGGAGCGATCGTGGCTTCCGGCGTGCCCCCTGGCTGGCAGCCGGCCAGGAGCAACAGCGCTGATAGCGCGAACACAAGAGTCGGTTTCTTCATACTGTGCTAGGTTTCTCCACTTGCTGCAAGTCGTGATGCGCGAGACGAAGGACCAGCGACGAAGAACGAAGATCTTGTTAGTCGAAGCGCATGAAGCGCCGGATGGTCTCCACGTACTCCGCCAGTGAGGCATGATATGGGTGGATGCGCTTTTTGATGGCGTATCCCTTCCACAGCTTGTAGGCCAGCCAAAACAGCGTATTGCGGGGCAGCCGGATCAGCCAGCGCACCAGCGGCAGTAGCCTCGGCCACTCCACGGCGATGGCCAACAGATTGTTCAGGTTCTCCACCTGCCGTTTCTCCTGCGGGCTGTTGAAGCGCAGGATGGAGCGATCCCAGGCGGAGGAGCTGATGTCGTCGAAGCTGCCCTCCATCAGCCCCTGCTGCTGGGTGAAGTCCCCCAACGCCGTCCGTGGGTAAGGCTGGTAGAGGAAGGCGTTGGCGTAGCCGGGCCGGCAGGCGACGTTCAGCTCTAGGGTGGCGAAATCGGTCTCCAGCGAGCCGGTGGGCAACCCCAGCATGTTGGTGGTGATCAGATTGATCCCCTCTTCACGAATGGTTCGGCAGGCCTGGATGATCTGCTCGCGCGACATGCGCCGCTTCAGCAATTCGTTGCGCAGACGGTCGTCGGCGGTTTCGACGCCCATGCCCACACTCGCGCAGCCAGCCCGCTTGAGCTGCTGCATCAGTTCCCGGGTGACCAGGTTGGCGCGCACGTTGCAGAAGAAGGGCAGGCCAACCGCCTGGGGATACTTGCGGCAGAACTCTTCCACCCAGTCCACAGACACGATGAAGATATCGTCGAGGAAAACGACGAATTCGAGGGGGTAATTGGTCTTCACCCAGCGCACTTCTTCCAGCACGTTGTCCACGCTGCGCCGCCGCACCAGCCGCCCCTTGCCGTGGTACAGCGCGTTGAAGGCCTGGTTGAAGCAGTAGGTGCAGTTGTAGGGACAGCCTCGGCCGGTGATGAAGTGCTTGAGCCGGCTGCGGCGGGTGAAGCGGTCTTTCTCGTAGACCAGTTTGCGGTCGGGCAGCGGCAACGCATCCAGGTCGGTGATCAGTGGCCGCGGGGGATTGCGGTGGACGTGGCCGTCGGTCTTGATCCACCAGTTGGCGATAGCGCTCACAGGCTCTCCCCGCTCCATGGCGCTGACCAGGTCGAGCAGTGCCTCCTCTCCCTCGCCGCGGCAGACGCCGTCCACTCCCTCTTCCTCAACCATCTCGGGGAAGAAAGTGGCGTGCGGACCGCCGAAGGCTGAGAAGGCTTCCAGGCGCTCCCGAATGCGGCGGTTCAGCTCCAGGTAGTAGCCCTGGGAACCGGTGGTGACGCTGTAGGCAATGACGTGCGGTGCGAACTCCATGCCGAACTGCACCGGATCCTCCGCCGAGGCGACGGTCAACGCTACCTCGTGCCCCGCCGCCTTGAGCGCACTGGATAGATGCAAGATGCCCTGGGGCTCGTAGTCAATCTGCTTGAGGGCGAAGAGGATCCTCACCCTGCACCTCCCGTCCTTCTGCCTCTTGCTTGGCAGCTATCCGCCAGGACGGCGCTACCCCTTCGGGGCGGCGGCTGATCCAGGTTTCCCAATCCTCTATATCGCGGTCGAGGAGCCACCGTCGCTTCAGCACCTGCCATCGTTCCTCACCTGGCGGCAGCGGCTCGCGGTTGGCCTCCAGTCGTTTGAGGCTCACGATGAAGAACATGACCCCGCCCGCCGCGATCACCGCCGGCGGTTTGCCCAGCGCCCAGGCGAAGAGAGGCAGAGTAGCCAGACCGATGAGGTTCACCGCTGAGTGGCGCAGCCAACGTCCTATGCCTATCGCTGCCAACTCCCAGAGGATGCCCAGGGGGAAAACCACCGCCAGCACGCCGAGGCACGTGGAGATGCCCCGCCCGCCGTGGAAGCGCAGGTACAGTGGCCAATTGTGGCCGACAATGGCCATCAGTCCAGCGGCCACGGCGGTGGGCAATCCCAGGCCCAAGCCCAACGGCAGCCAGGTGGCCACAGCGGCCTTGCCGATGTCCAGCAAGCCGACCACCACAGCGGGCCAGCGTGCGACCTGTTCGTAGACGTTGGACCCGCCGACGGTGCGCGTGCCGTACTCACGGATATCAATCCCCCGCACGAGCTGCCCAGCAAGGTAGGCAAAGGGAACCGATCCCAGGAGGTAGCCGAAAATCACCACTAGAATGGACTCCATCTTTTCGTTTCTTTCGTGTCCTTAGACCGTTTTTCTCTCCTCCGCTATCTCCGGCCCGTGCGACACGCGCCATCATCCATCCCATCTGTCGAACAGGAGGGGGTAGAGCATCGTTCCTCCCGTCCGCAACACGTTCTTCCCGCTGGGCGGCGCGTGTCTCCGCTCATCGCGTGGGATGCGGAAAACAGCTTCTTTCGCAACTTGCCACAGAGGCACAGAGGGCACGGGGGTTTTAAGGCATTGAGGCAAAAGCCGCACGTGGAGCAGCCTTTCCAGGCTGCTTGGCAGGCTCGAAAGCCTGCCCCACGTGTCACTTCTACCCTAATGCGTTTTAAGGTGTCTCTCAAGGAATCTATGCTTTTTGCGTTTGCTGCTGAGCAATTTTGAGTGCAACTTGGTTTTTCCTCTGTGTACTCCNNTGGCTGAATGACCTTTTTCAGGGGAGTCATTCATAGATGGGCATGGTTGTTCACTGTCCTCGCCGTCGCTGTCGGCGCCGCCGACCGCCCCCGCGCCCGCGCCCGCCCCCAGCCGAACTCCGCTCGGTGGAGGTACGGTCAGACACTTCAGACTGGCTTGGTCGCCGCTCCAGTGCATCCAGCACCGCCGGCACGATGCGCGGAAGCTCCCGGCCCACGTAGGCCAACGCTGCTCCTACCACTGGCAATACCCTGGCCCGCCACGGCACGGGGGCCACTTCGGACGCTGGACGCTCTGCCAACGGCGGCACCCGAATACGGATCACCTCTGGCGCCGGACGCACAGCAGGGAGACCGGCTTCCTCCGCCACCGGTTCGCTCACGCTCAGGATGGCCCCCTCGGGGCAGGCTCCCAGGCAGACCTCACACTCCGTGCACTCGGCCTGGTCAACGACTGCCACGCCTCTCTCCAGCCGTATGGCGTCCGTCGGGCACACCTCGACGCACTCGCCGCAGCCAGTGCAACGCGTTTCATCCACGTACATCATCTCATCTCACCTCCTCTCTCGCCACTTCCCCTTGCCGCTGCACTCTATCCCTCCCGCGTCTCCTGCAACAGGCGGTTGAGTTCATCGGCCCCCACGTAGCCCACCACCTCCATCTCCTGAGCCGTTACCCCATCCACATCGGCCACGGCGCGGCGGATACCCAGGGCCAAGGGCACGGCCAGAGGGCACAGCGGCGACGAGGGGCGGAAGCGATAGTGCACGACGCCGCGATCCTCATCAACGGCCAGGTCTTCGATGAGCCGCATGCGCAGCACGTCCACCCCCGTCTCCGGGTCAATGACTGTAGCCAGTTTGAACAGCACTCGCTCGCGTAGCGTCCGCTCCGTCATCGCTAAATCACCTCGCTGATGCGCCTGCACATCACTTTCAACGCTGCCGTTACCGGCCCATCGCTGTAAGTGGTCACCGGCTGGCCCTGCACCATCGCCTCGGTGACTACCTGGTCGAAAGGCAGCCGCCCCACCACCTCGATCCCCTGCGCGGCACAGAAACCAGCGATCTCATCCGCCCGCGCCTGGTTCAGGTCAGCCTTGTTGATGCACACCAGCGCCGGCACGCCGAAATGGTCGGTCGTGCCCAGGATACGCTCCAGGTCGTGAATGCCGGAGACAGTGGGCTCCACCACCAGCAGCGCCAGGTCTGCCCCGGCGCTGGCAGAGATGACCGGGCAGCCGATGCCCGGCGGGCCGTCCACGATGAGCAGATCAGCACCGCTGTCCAGCGCCTGCAACCGCCCCTGCTGCTTGACCAGTGTCACCAGCTTGCCGGAGTTCTCCTGTCCGGCGAAGAGGTGGGCGTGGAACAGCGGCCCGAAGCGGGTGTCGGAGCGGAACCAGCGCCCCGCTGTCTGCTCCTCCATGCGAATGGCCTCCTCCGGGCACTGGTAGAAGCAGGAGGCGCATCCTTCGCAGGCGATGTTGTCCACTCTATAGGCCTCATCGCCGGGAATGACGGCTTCGAAGCGACACACCTCGGCGCATATCCCGCAGGCAGTGCACAGATCGGGATCAATGATCGCCAGTTGCCCGCCGGTGAAGTCATGTTCCTCCACCTGCGTCGGCGAGAGCACCAACTCCAGGTTGGCGGCGTCCACGTCGGCGTCGGCCAGGACGATGGACATCTTCTGGGAAGCCAGGTGGGCCAGCGCGGCGGCGACGGTGGTCTTGCCGGTGCCCCCCTTGCCACTAAGGATGACGAGTTGTTTCATTACTCCACTTACACTCCATGTTTGAGGTATGCCTAGGGCAAACCCTGTTGACAGCAGAGGCTTTCTGGTGTATACTTCTTCCGAGGAAGGACGATGAAACGAAATCGATGGCTCGCCCTCTCACTCCTGCTGGTGCTGGCTGCCCCGGTGACGGCCTTGGTACCTCGGGGTTTCTCCCCCAGCAGTCCATCCGCTGGCGTTCACACCATCCGCGCCGACGACACGGCGCTCCGCCTGGCCCGCGACGCTGGTTTCACCTGGGTTGTCCAACTCCTGGAATGGCGGGAGATCGAGCCGACACCCGATGAAGTCTTCTGGGAGTATTCCGATTGGCTGGTGCGGGCCAGCGAATACTACGGTCTGAATCTGGCCTTGCGCCTGGACCACCCGCCCGAGTGGGCTCTCTCCCCCGACCGTGACGGCCCACCGGTGGGCCTGTCTGCCTATGCCGACTTCGTTGGGCGGGTGGCTACGCGGTACCAAGGGCGTGTGCCAGCCTACATCATCTGGAACGAGCCCAACCTGGCTGCCGAATGGGCCGGACGGAGGCCCGATCCCGCGGCCTACGTCGCCCTGCTGCGGGCAGCCCACGTGGCGATCAAAGCAGCCGACCCAGCAGCTAAGGTGGTCAGCGCTGGCCTGGCCCCCACCAACGAGGTGGACGAGCGGGCCCTGGATGACCGCCGCTTCTTGCGGGAGATGTACGCTGCAGGAGCGAAGGGCCACTTCGATGTCCTGGGCGCCCATCCCTATGGCTTCGCCTACCCGCCAGATGATCCGTCCGGCGCTCACGAGGGGCTCAACTTCGCCCGCCTGGCTGACCAACGGCAGATCATGGTCGAGGCAGGCGATGCCCGCACGTCCATCTGGGCCACCGAAACCGGCTGGATCATCGAGCCCGTCGGACCGGAGCAGCAGTGGCTGCGCGTCACCGAGGATCAGCAGGCCAGTTACCTGATCGGTGCCTTCGAGAAGGCCCGGCGGGAGTGGCCGTGGCTAGAGTTGCTGACCGTTTGGCACCTGAGCGCCGGGCTCCCAGCCGACGACGAGAAACGGGGCTATGGCATTGTGCACGATGACTACCGCCCCCGCCCGGCCTACGAAGCACTGGCCGCCACGCTCCCTCATCGCCCGCCCCCCTCTCCCGAGACGGCTACCGTTAAGGCTATCGAGGTTCTGTCCCCCGACGTCGCCGTCCGCTTAGGGGACGTGGACACCTTCTACCCTCACTGGGCTCGGCTTCACTGCCGCCAGGTCCCCTGCCGCCGCTGGACGGGCCAGTTCTACGTGGACGACCCCGGCCCAAGCCCCTGGCGGCTGAGCATGGAGATCATGCAGGTCGAGGAGCACGGCAATCTGATTTGCATCAATGGACATGCCCTGGAACCGCCGGCCATCCCCCTACGTGGCAAACCCGATTTCGCCTCCGTCTGGACGGTGGCCGAGTTGAGCGTGCCGCCCGGCGTCCTGCGGCCGGGCCTCAACGTGATCGAGGTGCAGCTCAGCCCCCGCCTGCCGGTCTACCATGGGGGGCACGTCCGCTTCGAGAGCTTGCAGTTCAGAGGTATCCGCCTGGCACTTGCCAGTTCCTTCGAGTAGGGGCGGGTTTCAAACCCGCCCGTACAATTGTCTTCAATTGGCTTCAATCCAACTTCCGCTTGAAAACGCCGTTCTCCGTCCCCAGCCAGAT
>DFBV01000192.1:0-206 GCA_002366755.1 Anaerolineales bacterium UBA3071 | reverse complement strand
CTGGATCCATCGCCAATGTGGCAACCGTCATTCGCTGATTTGCTGATTCGCTGATTTGCCACGTCTCCCCGCCGTCCCTGCTCCTGTACACCCCTTCCGTCGTCCCCGCGTACACGACCTGGCTATGCAGCGGATCCACGGCCAGAGCAAACGTAGTGATCGGCCGATCACCCAGTTTGCTCATTCGCCACGTCTCCCCGCCGTCA
>DFBV01000204.1 GCA_002366755.1 Anaerolineales bacterium UBA3071 | reverse complement strand
CACGCCGGTTTCCGGGTCGCCGGGTAGCCCTGGCGGGACGTCAGCGCCATAACTATCCCGCTCTTCTTTGAAAATGAAGTTGTGGACGTTCCACACGTCCACAGGCATGGGTTCGCCGTACAGGTCCTGGTAGGTATCCCAGACAATGGAGAGATACTGCAGGCGCAGAGGCGTTGCCTGGATCACGCCGCCAATGGCCACCTGAGCAGTAGGGTCAGCGTCCTTTATGACATGATAGAGATCATGATACGCCACAGCGTATACTTCCGGCAGCATCTCATCTTGGTGGCCACCCCCATGCCAGTCCACACGATCCATCTCGTTGCCGATCATCCACAGTGAGCCAGGGTTGGCCACGGCAGTCTGGACGATGAAACCGGCACTCGTGTAGACCACGTAGTCGTAGGGTTCGGCATACGGGCACGCCTCTCGATCCCAGTACGAGCTGAGGCCACACGCCAGTTTCTGGTGCACTCGTACCGTCTGCACGTACTCCATATCATTGGGTCGGGCAGGGTTCGAGCGCACGAGCCAGTCCGCGTACAAGCCAGCTTTCAGCGACCGGATTTCAGGATAGCGGTAGATGTTACTCTCCCGGTTAGGATTGGCATCAAAACCCAAACGCCAGCATAAGTCAGTGGGCGGATCTGCCCTGGGTGCCCTGGCCTCGGTATTGGCCAAGGTGGTCGCCCCCTGCATGTTCGCGAAGGCGATCAGGACAGCGAGGAATACAAAAGGGACTAGCAACCAGCGGGTTTTCGTCATCACTGCCTCCTCACATTGGATTAGTGCGCATGGGGACGTGAAGCTCCCTTGCAGTTCGGGCGCATTATACACAGGGGCAGGGAATCTGGCAAATCGGCAGGGGACTCGATGGGCAAGGCTTTGTGCCCCCCGCCATCTTGTGGTATAATGGGATTATCCGATCAATATGCGGCGTCCCTGCCGTGCGGTAGCCCAGGCGCGCAGCACCGTTCGCTGGGACAGCGGGACGCGCAGAAGGAGTCGCACTACTATGATGGTTCCCGTTTCGGTTGAGAGCGTGCGAGCGAGCCTGATGTCGGCACAGCGGCTGGTGGTTTTGAAGCAGGCAGGCGAGGAACGGTATCTGCCCATCTGGATTGGGCCCTTCGAGGCTGATGCCATCGCCATGGAATTGATGGGGATGGAGAGTCCGCGCCCCATGTCCCATGACCTGCTCAAACAGGCCATTCTCGTCCTCGGCGGCAAGGTCTCGCATGTGGTCATTCACACCCTACGACACGACACCTTCTTCGCCAGTGTGGTACTGGATCAGCGAGGACAAGAGCTGAGACTGGATGCTCGCCCCAGCGACTCCATCGCCCTGGCCGTGCGTGTGAAGGCCCCCATTCTTGTGGACAGTTCGGTGATGGATCGCGCAGGCCTCACCAAAGAGAGGGACTTGCGCGAGCAAGAGCAGGAACAGCCCG
This sequence comes from Anaerolineales bacterium UBA3071, assembly GCA_002366755.1. Classification (GTDB taxonomy): domain Bacteria; phylum Chloroflexota; class Anaerolineae; order UBA3071; family UBA3071; genus UBA3071. Next base: position 3,942 of record DFBV01000204.1, on the reverse strand, counting down.
ACGAAGAGACCCTGGAGGTCTTCCGAGAATTCATTGAAGAGCTGAGCTTCGATGGTTCCGGTGAGAGGGCAGAAGAGGACGCCTAGATGAGCGCAAGCGAACGACCGGACAAGACGATTCCTTCCAATCTGGAAGCGGAAGAAGCTGTGCTGGGATCACTGCTCATTGATCCCGATGCCATCATCAAAGTGGCTGGCCTACTGAAAGCCGCAGACTTCTACCGCGAGAAGCATGGCTGGATCTATCAGGCCGCGCTGGACCTGCACGAACGCCGCGAGCCGGTTGACTTCGTCACCCTCTGCGATGAGCTGAGACAGCGTGAGCAGTTGAACGAGGTGGGTGGCGCCGCGCACATCACCGCGCTCATCAATGCTGTGCCTACCGCCATCTACGTGGAGCACTACGCCCACATTGTGGAGCGCACTGCGGTCCTGCGACGATTGATCACCGCCGCAGGCCGCATCGCTGCGCTGGCCTACGAAGGGGGCGAAAGCGCCGATGACGTCGTGGACAAGGCCGAACAAGAGATCTTCAGCATCTCCAAGAGGCGCGACCGGCGAGATCTCCTGCCCATCAAACATAAGATGAAAGAGGTCATTGACCGCATCGAGTACCTGCAACAGCACCAGGATGAGTTGCTGGGCGTTCCCACCGGCTTCGCCGACCTGGACACGATTCTGGGTGGCCTGCAGAAATCGGATTTGATCATCATCGCTGGCCGCCCCGGCATGGGGAAGTCCAGCCTGGCTGCTAACATCGCACTGTACGCGGCGAAGAAGTACAACCTGCACGTCGCCATCTTCAGCCTGGAGATGTCCACAGAACAGTTGGTCCAGCGACTGCTGGCATCGGAGACGGGGATCGACTCTCAGCGTTTGCGACTGGGCAACTTCGATGTGAACGAGTGGCCCAGACTGCTGGAAGCTGGTCGCGTGCTCTCGGAAACCCCCATCTTTGTCGACGACACACCAGCCATCACAGCTTTGCAGATGCGCACCAAGGCCCGTCGTCTTCACGAGGACCAATTTCTCGACCTGCTCATCGTCGACTACCTGCAGCTGATGCGCAGCAGCGTCCGCTCCGAGAACCGGGTACAGGAGATCTCCGCTATCTCCCGCTCGCTAAAGGAACTGGCACGGGAACTGGAGGTACCTCTCATTGCCGTATCGCAGCTTTCCCGCGCCGTCGAACACCGCCAGGACAAGCACCCGCAGCTCTCCGACCTGCGCGAGAGCGGCGCGCTGGAACAGGACGCTGACGTAGTCATGTTTGTCTACCGAGATGACGCCTACTATAGCGAAGACGAATGGTACGAGAAGTTCAAGACACAGGACAAACCCTACCCCAGAAACGTGGCCGAGGTGATCGTGGCCAAGCACCGCCACGGCCCTACGAACAAGATACAGTTGTACTTCCACAGAGAGCTGACCAAATTCGCCGATCTAGTCAAGCACCCGCTGGAGCCGATTGACGAGTACGGTGGGTTTCCCGACGCCTAGGCCAGCCAGCTACTGCAAGGATGAGCTGTGAAAGGATTTGCTGGGTTCCCCGCAACCAAGTTGCGCTTCATCTCTGTTCCCAACCTCTTCTTCAGCGAGTTGCTGCCAGCCATTGACGACCTGGCGGAGCTGAAGGTCACTTTGTTCTGTTTCTGGCTACTGAGTCACAAGAACGGTGTCTTCAGGGGCATCCGCCGAGAAGAGCTGCTGGCTGACGACTTGCTGCTGGAAGGATTGGAAACCACCGAGCTCTCCGGCGCGGCTGCGCTGCGGCACGGTCTGGAGCGAGCTGTGGCCCGCGGCACCCTGCTGCACATCACCGTTCAGCGAGACGGACAGTCACAAGAATGGTACTTCCTGAACAGCGAGAGGGGGCGCGGAATCGTGGGACGGCTTCGCCAGGGCGACTGGTCCGACTTGCCCGAGCTGAGCAAAGAAGAACGGGTCCGTCTGCGGCTCGATCGTCCCAACATCTTCGTTCTCTACGAGCAGAACATCGGCCCGCTGACACCTCTCATTGCCGAGAAACTGCGAGAGGCGGAGCAAAGCTACACGGCTGATTGGATCGAAGAGGCACTCCGCATCGCCGTTGAGCAGAACGTGCGGCGATGGCGCTACGTTCGGGCTATCCTGGAACGTTGGAGTAGCGAGGGAAAGGATGCTAGAACACCTCGACCGGGCGATCGAGAGGATCGGTATCGCTACATCAGAGGCGAATATGGCGAGTACATCGAACACTGAGGCCCAAGCAGGCTCGAAACGAGGAGCCCCAGGCTCAAGCCCCGGAGATCAGAGTTCAAGTGACGATGGCCTTTGCCCTCTTTGCCGGGGGATGGGCTTCATCACCTACCAAGTGCCGCCCGATCATCCCAACTTCGGCCGCGCCGTCCCCTGCCGATGCACGCAGGCCGAGCAAGAGAAACGACGCACCACCAACCTGGTAGGCGCAACCAACCTGCGCCACCTGACCCACATGACCTTCGACACCTTCCTGCCAGAAGGCAAGGGACGGGCAGAGGCCGAGCGAGGCACGCTGCGTCACTCCTATGATCTGGCGCGGGCCTTCGCCGCCGATCCTCAGGGATGGCTGGTGTTCCTGGGTGGCTACGGCTGCGGCAAGACCCACTTGGCCGCAGCCATAGCCCATGAGCGCATCGCTCAGGGAGAACCGGCCCTCTTTGTCATCGTGCCTGATCTGCTCGACTACCTCCGCTCTGCGTTCGCACCGGACAGCCCCACCACGTTCAATGAGCGATTTCAGGCCCTGCGCGATGCTCCCCTGCTCATCCTCGATGATCTGGGAGCGCAGAGCAGCACACCCTGGGCCCAGGAGAAGCTGTACCAGCTCCTCAACCACCGCTATGATTCCCGGTTGCCGACGGTCATCACCAGCAATTATCGTCTGGAGGACGTGGACCTGCGACTGCAGTCGCGCCTGCGGGATCCATCGCTGGTGGAGGTGCGGCCGATCCTGGCCCCCGACTTCCGTCTGGCGGGAACGGACCAGACGGTGTCGGACCTAAGTACTTTGCCCCTGCACGAAGACCAGACCTTCGGGAGCTTCGACCTGCGCACGAACGAACTGCCCGCCGGAGAGCGAGAGAACCTGAAACACGCAGTGGCGCTGGCCCAGAACTTCGCCGCGTATCCACAGGGATGGCTGGTCTTCACGGGCACGTACGGCTGTGGCAAGACCCATCTGGCCGCCGCCATTGCCAATAGATCCATCGAGTTGGGGCATCCCACGCCCATGCTTATCGTTGCTCCCGACCTTCTGGATCACCTGCGGGCGACCTTCAGCCCGCAGAGCCAGGTTTCCTTCGACCGGCGGTTCGACGCGGTGCGCACGTCTCCGCTGCTCATCCTCGACGACCTGGGCACAGAAAGCGCTACGCCCTGGGCCACGGAGAAACTGTTCCAACTCCTCAACCACCGCTACACCGCACGGCTGCCCACCGTCATCACCACGTCCAAGCCCATTGAGGAACTCAACCCGCGCCTGGCCAGCCGTATGCTGGACATCACCCGCTGTACTGCGTTCGCCATCCTCGCCCCCGGCTATCGAGGTGAGATCAAACCCAAGCGCCGACGACGGAGCAGGTGAGATCAACCTTCTCTGCTTTTTTGTCCGCCGGGAGGTTTGTGCTACAATAGCCACCAGTAACTATCCATCCGCTCCCCACCACGACGGCCCGGAGTTGTGCTCCCAGCCCATGGGGTGCTGAAAGATGGCCGGATGCTTATGTCAAACCAGTTCGGAGGAAACGAGTTCATGTCAAAACGGAGTTTGCTGCTACTGGCCATCGCCGGCCTGGTGCTGGCCAGCAGCCTGGCCTGTGCACTCACGGAGCTGATCGCCCGCGCTCCCACGCCAGTGCCTGCCCCTACCCGCACGCCGAAACCGACCTTCACCGCGACACCGGTGAACACGCCGACGCCGGAA
>DFBV01000136.1:2844-4195 GCA_002366755.1 Anaerolineales bacterium UBA3071 | reverse complement strand
CAGGAAGGTGCAACGCACTTGACAGTCAAAGTGCGTTGCACCTGAGACGGTGCTACCGATCATTTCTTTGCTCTCAAAACCGCTTCCACACCTGCTTGGCCCGCTCCAGCGCCCGGGCGACGATGGCTTCCTCGTCCAGCGTGAGGAGTTCGCGCTCCTTCATCAGCAGTTTGCCACCGCAGATGGTGTGGGTCACTTCGCAGCCCCCGACGCCGAAGAGGATGTGCCAGGGCAGGTTGCCGGCGCTCAGCGGCGTGAAGGGACGGTAGTCGAGGATGATGATGTCCGCGTATGCGCCCATGGCCAGCTCGCCCAGCGGCTTGGGGAAGAAGCGGGCGGCGATGCGACCGTTGTTGGTGTAGGCCAAGCGCATCACCACGTCCCCCGGCATGGCGCGGGGGTCGCCCTGATGCAACTTGTGCACCAGGTAAGCCGTCTTCATCTCCGTGAACATGTTGTTGGAGAAGCCGTCGTTGCCCAGGCCCACGGTGATGCCGCGGCGCAGCAATCCCTTCACATCGGCCACACCGACGGCGTTGTTCATGTTGGAGCGGGGGTTGTGTACCACCAGCGTGCCGGTCTCTTGCAGGATGTCCTTCTCGTAAGCGTCAATGTGCACGCAGTGGGCGGCGATGGACCGCGGGCCGAGGATGCCCGCCTGTAGCAATCGCTCCACCACCCGCAGGCCGGAGCGGCGCAAGCTATCCCGCTGATCGGCCTTGTCCTCGGCCACGTGGATGTGAAAGCCGGCACCCAGCGGCGCGGCAGCCTCCACGCAGCGAGCCAACGTCTCCTCGCTCAGCGTCAGCGAGGCGTGCAGGCCGAAGGTAGCAGCGATTTGCGATTTGCGATTTGCGATTTGCGATGTGGCAAAGCGTACATTCTCCCGAATTCCCGCATCCGCCTTCTCGGGGCCATCCCGATCCGTCACCTCGTAGCAGAGACAGGCGCGCAGACCCGCTTCTTGCACCACTTCAGCGATGGCGTCCAGCGAGCCGTCAATGGCATTGGGGCTGGCGTGGTGGTCAACGAGGGTGGTCGTGCCGTGGCGGATGGCATCTATCAGGCAGACCAGAGCGCTCAGCCTCACATCCTCCCAGAACAGCGCCTTGTCCAGCCGCCACCACAGTTTCTCCAGAATCTGAGTGAAGTCTTCCGGCGGCGCGCCGGGGATGGCCAAACCGCGGGCGAAGGCGCCGTAGAAGTGAGTATGGGCGCAGATGGAGCCGGGCATCACCAGCCGGCCAGCCGCGTCCAGCCGCTCAGCATCGGGGTACTGGCGCTGGAATTCGGCGCTGCCGCCAATGTCGGTGATCTCGTCGCCCTCGATGAACAGCGCGCCGTTCTCGAT
>DFBV01000136.1:634-2831 GCA_002366755.1 Anaerolineales bacterium UBA3071 | reverse complement strand
CGTTGGTGATGAGCAACTGCGACCTTGCTGCTTCTGTTGTCATTGTCATTCCTCCAGTCGTTTCTCTCTTTCAGCCCCGACGTTTACGTCAGTTTCCTGCTCGTACCGCGCGTCACGTTCCACGTTTCACCCTGCCCATCTCTTCCAACAGCCACTCCGACCTTACGGGCAAACGTTGTACCCGCACGCCGACGGCGTTGTAGATGGCGTTGCAGATGGCTGGGGCAGTGGGAATGGAAGGCAATTCGCCGATTCCCTTGGCCCCGTAGGGACCGGCCGAGGTGGGGTGTTCCACAATGTGCAGGTCCATCTCGGGCATATGGCGAATGAGCGGCACTTTGTAATCGCTCCAGCGCACCGTTTGCGGGACACCGTCCTCGATTCTGTACTCTTCGGTCAGGGTGAAGCCGAGGCCCATCATCAGACCGCCCTCAATTTGACCTAGCAGCGCCTGCGGGTTGATCGCCCGACCGGCGTCGCTGGCGGCCACTATGCGCAAAACCTGCACCTCGCCGGTGTGCTGGTCCACCGCCACCTGCGCTGCCTGGGCGCCGTAGCTGAAGGCAAAGTGCATATCGCCCCCTTGGCCTAGCGGTCGGGTTTTGGGAGCGGTGTAGCGGGTGGTGAGACGGGTTCCACGCCCCTCCTCGATGAGCCATTCGACCACTTCCGACACAGGTGCAGCCTGCCCGTTGCCCCGCAATTCGCCGTTTTCGAAGATAATGGCGTCGGGCGGCTTTTTCCAACGCTCGGCTGCCACGTCCGCTAACCTTTGGCGCATGGCACGGGCGGCCAGACGGGCCGCGTTGCCGGTGACGAAGGTTTGGCGGCTGGCGGTGGTGGGGCCGCCGTCGGGGGTCAGATCAGTATCGGAGAGCAAGACGCGCACCCGATCGAGTGGCAGCCCCAGCTCTTCGGCAGCGCACTGCGCCACCACTGTCGTCAATCCTTGGCCCATGTCGGCCGAACTGCTGCGTATCTCGGCCGTGCCGTCGGGGTAGACCTCGATCTCGGCCCCGGCGGCATCGTCCGCGCCCCCGCCCAGGCCGGTGTTCTTGTAGGCGGCGGCTACGCCCCAGGCAGTTTGAGTATGGGAGGGTGGGTGTATGGGGGGCAGTTCACGGACGCGGGATTCTACCCAGTCGAGGCATTCTAGCAGGCCGACGCTTTCCCTCAGAACCTGACCGGTGGCGGTGGTGGAGCCAACCCGAAGGGCATTCTTCCGACGCAGCTCGAAGGGGTCCATTCCCAGCTTGTGGGCCAGGATGTCCATGTTCTGTTCCACGGCAAAGGCGGATTGGGGGACGCCAAAGCCGCGGAAGGCCCCGGCCGGAGGGTTATTGGTGTACATGGCGTAGCAATCAATCCTGGCGTGCGGAACCTGATAAGGGCCGGTGGCGTGAGTGGTGGCGCGGGTGAGTACTCTGGTGGAGAGGCTGGCATAGGCTCCGGCATCACCGAGCAGTTCCGCCTGCACGGCGGTCACCATGCCGTCTTTCTTGGCTCCGGTTCTAATGCGGACGGTGGTGGCGTGCCGCTTGGGATGAGCCAGCATGGACTCAGCGCGGCTGTAGAGGATTTTGACCGGCCGGCCGGTAGCCTGGGCCAGCAGGGTGGCGTGGATCTGCCCGGCGATGTCCTCTTTGCCGCCAAAGCCGCCGCCCATGAGAGGGCCAATCACCCGCACCTGCTCCGGCGGCAGGTTCATGGCGGCTGCGATTTGGTGTCGGTCGTCGTAAGGGATCTGCGAGGCGACGTACACAGTCAGCTTGGGGTGCTCCACGTCGTAACCGGCCGGCACGCCAATGCTGCACTCTGGTTCCATGAACATGTGGTCATACATCGGACTGTGGTATTCGCGCTCCACTACCACATCGGCCTCAGCAAAGCCCTGTTCCACGTTCCCATGTCGGACCTTGATGTGTGCCAGCAGATTGCCGCCGTCCCAATCCTCGTGCACCAGGGGGGCATCCGGCTGGCGGGCTTGTTCGGCGCTGCTCACGACCGGCAACGGTTCGTATGCCACGTCAATCAACTCCAGCGCCTCGACCGCGATCTCAGGCCTGTCGGCCGCCACAAGCGCTACGGCATCCCCCATGTAACGAACCTTGTCCTCGCAGAGCACCGGCCAATCCTGGTAAACCAGCCCGTGCCGGTTCCGGCCAGGCACGTCCTCATGGGTCAGAACGGCACGCAC
>DFBV01000136.1:439-607 GCA_002366755.1 Anaerolineales bacterium UBA3071 | reverse complement strand
GCGCAGAGTCGCACCGTGCAGCATGCCGGGGAAGGTAATGTCATCGGTGAACCTGGCCGCGCCGGTGACCTTGTCCACCACGTCCGGCCGGGGAAACGAGCGCCCGATGACCCGCAGGGGCGATACCGTCTCAATCTCAATCGGGGGGAGCGGTTCGCCGGTCTGGAC
>DFBV01000136.1:0-331 GCA_002366755.1 Anaerolineales bacterium UBA3071 | reverse complement strand
GTGCAGAAGCCGCACTGAACAGCGCCGTGATCAATGAACGCCCGCTGCAGAGGGTGCAGCTCGTCGGGGTCTCCCCAACTGGCCGCCAGCCCTTCAATGGTCAGGACCTGCTTGCCGGCCGCCCGCCGGGCGGGAAAAATGCAGGAGCGCACGGGCCGACCGTCTAGCAGCACCACGCAGGCACCACATTGCCCGTCGCCGCACCCGATCTTTGTGCCGGTCAGTCCCAGAGATCGGCGCAGCACGTCGGCCAGCTTCGCATCCGGGGCAACCTCGAGATCAACCTCAACCCCGTTGACGGTCAGCTTCATCTCGATTTCGTCCCTTGCCG
>DFBV01000135.1:10222-23860 GCA_002366755.1 Anaerolineales bacterium UBA3071 | reverse complement strand
CGCGATTGCTACGCGGCCTTGGGAGTGGTGCACACTCTGTGGTCTCCCATCCCAGGCGAATTCGACGACTACATCGCCACTCCCAAGGACAACCTGTATCGCTCTTTGCATACGGCTGTGGTGGGCTCCGATGGTCACGCCTTGGAAGTGCAGATTCGAACGAGGGAGATGCACCGAACGGCCGAATACGGCATCGCTGCTCACTGGCGCTACAAGGAACCCGGCGTCAGGCCAGATAAGGAGTTCGAGGAGAAAGTCGCCTGGCTTCGCCAGATTCTGGAGTGGCGTGAGGATGTCACTGACGCCTACGAGTTCGTGGACTCTCTGAAGACCGATCTCTTCCAAGATCGAGTGTACGTGTTCACCCCCAAAGGGGACATCATTGACCTGCCGGCGGGGTCCACACCCATTGATTTCGCCTACCATGTACACACGGAGGTCGGCCACCGCTGCCGCGGCGCACGCGTGAACGGCAAACTGGTTTCCCTGAATCACCAACTCAGAAACGGCGACCAGGTGGAAATCATCACTGCCAAGCGGGGTGGGCCCAGCCGCGACTGGCTCAATCCCAACCTCAACTACGTGAAGACATCCCGCGCCCGCAGCAAGATACGGCGCTGGTTCCGCCAGCAGGACATGGAACTCAACATTGCTCTGGGACGCCAGGTGCTAGAGAAAGAACTCCGTCGCCTGAACATCAGCCGGAGTCATGAGGACATCGCCCAGCGTTTCCACTACGAAAAGGTAGATGATTTCCTGGCCGCTCTCGGTTATGGCGAGATCAACAGCCAGCAAGTCGCTACCAAGGTGCTAGAACTGGAGCGGGAGCAACAAGAGGAGCAAGAGAAGGCGGTCACGCCGCTGGAACTGCCCAGAAAGCGGGCTCCTGCCCTGGTCATAGAGGGGATGAAAGTCAGGGGCACGGGCCATTTGCTCACCACGCTAGGCCGCTGCTGCAACCCGCTGCCCGGGGATGACATTATCGGCTACATCACGCGCGGCCGGGGCATCACCATCCATCGCCAGGATTGTCCCAACATCCTCGCCAGCCATGAGCCAGAGCGGCTCATCGAAGTGGACTGGGGCGAGGCATCGCCCACCTACCAGGTGATGATCAGTGTGCGTGCCTACGATCGTCCGGGCCTAGTGCGGGACATCACCACCCTGGTAGCTGATGAAGAGGTGAATCTGGCCCAAGCTGCGGCCACCGTCAATCGAAGCGACAACACCTCTCTGTTCACAGCCACGCTTGAAATCTCCAGCGCCACGCAGTTGGCACGCATCCTGGCCAGGATAGAGGGCCTGCCCAACGTTCTGGAGGCGCGTCGCGAGCTGGCCTGATCACCAACACGCACCTGACATCTGCGCTCGTGCGGCCGTGCGGCCGTGCGGCTTATGAGGCTTCTGGCCTGCCTGCGCGCTGGGCGTGAAAAAGGGCATCGTTCACTGTGGTAGGTGAACGATGCCCTTTTCGGCTTTCTGGTTGTCGTACTGACGGTGCGAAACGACTATTGCGCCGGCAGTTGAGGCGGCCTTGGCGTGGGCGGCACCTTGTCCGCCGACCAGAACCGCTCAATGTTCGCTGTCTGCTGCCGTTCTTCCAGCCAATCATCAAAGGCCTGGTTGCGGCGCTGACTCAGCGTGAATTCATCCATTTCTCGTTCGGGATCCCTCTCCAGCACCTGGAGGATATGGTAACCGAAGGTGGTCGTGAAAGGCTCGCTGACCTCCTCCAGGCGCAGGCTGAAAGCCACAGCTTCAAACTCAGGCTGCATGCGCCCGCGACCAAACCAGCCCAGATCGCCTCCCTCGTCCTTGCTTCCCGGATCCTCCGAGAGCTCCTGGGCCAACTCGGCGAAATCCTCACCAGCCTGCAGGCGGTTGAATAGATCTTCTGCTCGCTCCTCCGCCTCTTGCTGGGCAGCGTCCTGATCCTCGACCTCTGCGTCTGGCGTGATGAGGATATGCCGTGCCCTCACCTGCTCTTCGGTCGTGGGCACCTGCTCGCCCAGCTTCTCGCGCAGCTTCTCCTCCAGCAGGTTGGTTTCGATCAGTTTGCGGAAGTCCGCTTCGGAGAAGCCCAAGGTCTCCGACAGCCGCTGCATGGTGCCCGCATAGCTCTGCTGGAATTCCGCCTCCGTCATCAAACGGACGGTGGGCCTGGGCGTGGCAGTGGCCGTGGTCACCTGTGTCGTGGTCACGCCATCACTTCCTGTGATCACCTTAGTGTCGGTAATCACCGCGGGGGTAATCACGGGTGTGGGTGTGGGGTTCTGCACGTAGCCGAACTGCCGCTCGATCTCCTCTCGAATCTCGACCTCGGTAACCTGGGATCCTTCCTCGACTGCCTTCTGCCGAATCAGCTCTTCATCTATCATCCGATCCAGCACCTGCAGGCTCAGCATGTCCGGATTCTCCAGTTGGGAGCGCAACTGAGCGATCTGTTGCTCGAACAGTCCTCCTCCCTCTTCTTCGTCAGGGCCATACTGCATCTGAAGCTGCAGCCACTGGCTGAGCTGCCGCTGCACACTGTCCCACTCGAAGAGAAATCGCTTCTGGAAGTCATCGGTGCGGATCCTAACTTCATCCCCGAGAGCCACAGGCGAACTGGGCTTGATGGCGAATTCCTGGATAAGCGCTGTGGCCAGCAAGCCGATGATCACTGCGGCCACAACTCCCAGGCCGATGAAGAGGTAGCGGTTTTGCAGCCTATCCCGTCGGCGGCGAACGACTTCCTTGGGTGTCGGGCCAGCCTCCCTGGCCCTGGCTTTCCCTCGTTTGGCCATCTCGTTGATCGCTTCCTACGATGATAACACGTGGGCGACGCGTCGGGCTAGCCTCGGTGGCTCCGCACGTGCTCGTGGCTAATGGGCAACAGAGCGAGGTGCCGTGCCCGCTTGATCGCTCGCGCTATTTGCCGTTGATGCTTCGCGCAGGTGCCAGTCCGACGCCGGGGGCGAATCCTGGCATGCTGAGTGAGATAGGGCCGCAGAAGCCCTGCGTTCTTGTAGTCAATGACCTTAGTACGATCCACACAGAAGGCGCACTGTCTGCGACTCTTCACGTACCTTGGGCGTGGCCTTCTTGGACGTTGTGATCTCTGCTGCAAAATAACCTCCTGAACGTTGAAGTTCTACGAAGATCCTGTAAACGGGTAACTTCTCCCGCGATCACCGACGACAAGCCGCTCGACGGCGGCGCTAGAACATGTTGTAGTCGTCGGATGCCTCTACCTCGTCAGCTACTCTCTCTCTCTTGTCGAGCATGATCATCTCGCTGGCTACCACCTCGGTGCGGTAGCAACGCTGACCTTCAGCATTATCCCAGCGACGGGTCTGCAAGCGGCCCTCCACGTACACTTTGGAGCCTTTCTTCAGGTACTGATTGCAGATCTCAGCCAGATTGCCCCAGGCTACTACGTTGAACCATTCTGTCGCTTCCCGCCGTTCGCCAGTGCTGGTCATCCAACTCCGGCTGGATGCCAGACTGAACGTGGTCACGGCCCTGCCACTGGGCGTGTAGCGCATCTCTGGGTCGCTTCCCAGATTCCCGATGAGCATCACTTTGTTCAGACCTCTTCCCATGACAACCCGCTCCTCACGCATACTCGCTGAGCCTGAACTCTTCGAACGACAGACCTACGTGTTTACTCCTCCGCGGACTCAGTTTCGAGTTCGGGCTCGGATTCAGGCTCAGGCTCTGATTCGGGCTCCACGGATGGCTGCGGAACGGTAACCGGTTCCATCTTCGCTGGTGGTGTGGCTGGCAGTGGCGTCTCAGCCCGCACCAACAGATAGCGAAGGATGTGCTCCGACAGCTTCAAATCTCGCTCCAACTCCACAATGGCCTGCCGAGGCAACGATGCCCGCACCAGCACGTAGGTCCCCTCCGTCTGCTTCCGGATAGGGTAAGCCAACCTCCGCCGGCCCCAGATGTCGGTGAGTGCCACCTCGCCGCCGACAGCCTCAATCCACTCCTGCACCTTTGCCGTGAGCGCCGGCACTCCTTCCTCCTCATCTTCCAACTCTGGATGAGCAATGAAGACCAACTCATACTCGCTGTGTTTCACCATTCTCCGTTGTTCAACTCCTTTCTCGGGCTTGTGCAGTGGTTGCGCGCAGCCAGGGGGCATCATGCCAAAAGAGAGAGGATGACGAAGTGAGGGGCCCCCACAGCTTCGGGGACTTCGCTGCACATGCCTTTTCTTTCTTTGGGCTTGCCCGCGAGCAGGAACACGCGCCTTAGCTGCTTCATTCCCTCGCGAACAGAAAGAACGAGGGCCAGGCCAGTCCCGTCCCTCGTCACGAGACCACGCTACTATAGCACAAGGTGGCGATCTTGGCAAAAACCGAGTCCTGGCCTAGAACACCGCACGTTCTGGCTGTCGCTGGCTGATGAACCCAATGCAACCGTCGGTGGTGTTATTCACACCAAGACAAAACCAGGGGAGGACACAACTATGAAAACCAAATGGCTGACGGTGCTTCTGCTCTTTGCACTACTGGTCCCGGCAAGTTGCACAACATCCCAGCCTGGCCCGGTCATCTCGCCTTCGCTCCCCGCTTCTCTCTCCTTCCCCACCCCCGCCCCTGTGTCCGCCGTGATTGAGGCTGCTTCTGCCTTGGCTCCATCGGCTGACCCCTTCACTCTGATCTCCCAGGAGAGTCTCTTCGCTACGATGGAAGATCTTACCGCCATCCAGCCCTACTCTGGCTGGCGCAGCTCTGCCACCGAGGGCGAGCAGGAAGCCATAGACTACATTGCCGAGCGGCTGGGTGAGTTTGAGTATCTGCAGGGCCTGGGCCTGGAACTGGAACGACAGAGCTTCCACGTCTTCACGGCCACCGAGCTGTGGGAGACCCAGCTCCACCTGACCGTGGACGGCCAGAAGATCGAGGTTCCCGCCGACGGTCTGCGGGGTCACCGAGACGACATCATCAAGGCGCTTCGCTGCGACTCCGACGGCACACTCAATGACTCCGAGCCCAATCCGACGGTCATAGAAGGGCCGGTGGTGCTGGCCCGTTCTGCCGACGAGATCAACGAGCTGGCGCCAGCCGAGCTAGAGGACAGGGTGCTGTTCGTGGACTACGCGGCCATAGACCGTGCAATACTGGGCAAACGGCAGGCGGCAGAGATCGCCTCCAACTTGATGGCCAAAGAGCCAGCCGGGTTAGTGCTGGTGACTCGCTTCTCCAACAAAGCGGGTGAGAGCCATGGCACCTTCGTTGGCGACGTGAGCGCCCTCAACTACGTTGAGAAGGGAACGTTTCCCCCCACTCTGTACGTCCGCTTGGAGGATATGGGCCAGGCCGGGATCACTAGCTGGGACGACCTAACCCGAGTTCAAGCAGCCCGCCTTACCTGGGATGCCGACGTCTTCTCCCCCGGCACCTCGGCCAATCTGGCCGCCCGCATCCCTTCGGCTTCGCTCAGGGCAAGCCCTGGCGCAGATCCCTCGGAGGCCGTGATCCTGGGCGCTCACATTGACAGCCCCAACAGCCCCGGCGCGATGGACAACGGTAGCGGTTCTGCCATATTGCTGGAAGTGGCGCGCGTCCTGAACGAGGCACAGACTCAGCCGGAGACAGACCTCTATCTGGTGTGGTTCGGCAGCGAGGAACTAGGGCTCTACGGTTCCTACAATTTCGTCTCCACTCACCAAGAACTGCTCGACCGGACACTGGCCATGTTGCAGACGGACTGCTTGCTGCGTCCCCTGGACGGCATAGAAGCGTACATCAATCTGATTACCTGGTCCTATGGCCGGTTGGGTGACGAGCGGCTCACCTGGCCCGACTATCTGAAGCGCGAGGCTGACCAGCGAGGCGTGTGGATGTACGCAGGCAACTACTACGGAGTCGAATCGGACAACACGGCTTTCACCGGCTTCGACGTGCCCAACGCCAACATGATCTACATGAACTATCCGGAGATGGAACCGATTGGCGGTGTCCATTACGCAGGTCACATGCACGATCCCTATGACACCGTGGAGCTGGCGCGGGAGGTGGGCGATGTGCTGGAACAGATGGCGGGTGTTGCACTGGCCGCGGCTTTGGAGACCGGTCGAGATGATCCTGCCCTGCGCACCGCCCGCCGACCGGACCGCCGTGCTCTGTTCGTAGCCAGCCATACCGAAGCGGTGCACATGTCCCCCACCACGTTCACCGACCTGGGTATGGCCCTCGCCTGGGAAGGGTTCGACGTGGACTTGATCCCCTACGGCCAAGCTGTGACCCCTGCCGACCTGGAAGACGCCGACCTGACGGTGGTGTTGCCTGTCGTGGACTATCCGAGCTTGGCAGGGAACACCGACCTGTATGACGAGGTCTGGAGCAAGGAAGAGATTGCGGCGCTGGAAGCACACGCGGCCCAGGGCGGGCTGTTGGTGCTGACCAACAGTGCCCACCGCCTCAAGTACAACAACAGAGTGGAAGACCCCAACGAGGACTGGGGCGATGTCAACAGTCTGGCCACACGCTTCGGGGTCGCCTATCAGGACGGAGTGTTGGAGGGCACGGAGGCTCGAACAAGGGGGAGGAGCCCGCTGGTTGAGGGCGTCGAGACCCTGAAGCTAGCCGAGGCCAACGGCGTACCCTTTACCGTGACCAGGGGGCGAACGCTGGCGCAGATAGACGGAGAGCCTGTGGCAGCGCTGGTGGACTACGGTGACTCCGGAGGGCAGGTGCTCGTCCTGGCTGACGTGGGGATGCTGGGCAACAGCGGAGAAGAGCCCATCAACCTCCCCTTCTGGCTGAACCTGGCCCGCTACGCCCGATCGCGGTGAGCGACGACTTTTAACCGAGTGACCTGATGGTGTAGGCCCTTGGGTGGTTTCTCTGTTTCGTGTTGGCGCTTCTGCCGGGCTGACGATGGAGTGCAGAGTCTCTGAGTTTGCCACGCCGTGCTGAACTTGTCGAAGGGCATCGTCGGAGAGGATGCACCCCACGTCAGAGGCTGGCGTGGCATCAATGCCCTCACCAACACAAATGGGATAGACTACCAGCTTTTGGGTTCTGTGCAAGAGTCCGGCCTGGAATGCTATGCCACTCTCCTCAACTGCAACGCATCTGGAAACGTGCGTTGCAGCTTGTTGTTTCTTGACTGCCCTGCCCCATGCCGCGGCGGGATGGGGGGATAAGCCCTCTTTCCAGGGTGGTCTCGTTGTCTGACACTATTGGCGCTCTGCCTGGCCCTCCTCCACTCTGCAGGGGAGGGGATGTCCCTGAGCAAGCTCAGGCGTCGAGGCGTCCAGAAAAGAGCAAGCCGGCGCCCTCCCGGGGAGAGCACCGCATTGCTAGGTGTGGCGGCTGTTCTCCGGCCTGCCTGCCGCCTGGAGACCAGCAGATGCGAGGATGCCTGCCGGAACACAGGGTGTTTTGTTCCATACGCAGGGCTATGGTATAATCAACATGCATGTGGGTTTCCGACGGCTGCACTAGCTACTCTGCTACACCGTTGTAGGCATCCCCACCGCGATGCTCGGCGTCTTCGTCGTGCTCGCTTGCCCCCAGAAGGTGCAGCCATGCCTGACCTAGTGAATGAGGTCTTGACCGTCGGTTCGACTAGCTACTCGACACCAACCGCACACCCGGCGCCAGGACTGCGATCTGCTGGCAGGGGCCTGGATCAGGGGATCAAAGAGCGGCTGGAGGTGGTAAGCTATTGAGAGCCCGGAGGGAAGTGCGATGAGGCTGTTTCCCCCCACCACCTGGACCTCAGGCAGTAGCGTCGTAGTATGCTCGAGCATCATGCTGCTGACAGCATGTGCACCCGCCCCGACTACTCCGGATGTCACCATGGTCCCATGGCAACTCCAGGACAGAGCGCTTCGCCCGTGCCAGCGCTCATCCCTACACCACTGCCAACCGATACTCCAGCCACGGCGCCTGTGCTTACTCAAGAGCAGACAGCCACACGCGCCGGGGCGCCAGAGCCAACCACTGTACACGGCAACGCCCGTACTCATCCCAACCCCCAGTTTGGTGCCCAAGCTGCTCGGCACCGTGAGAGTCGGATGGGTCTGTGGCTGGCGGCGGCCTGCGGCTGATTCTTCTGCAGGCAGCGCGTCGTCGCCCACAGGCCATGGCCGGAATGTGTCCGACGTGCATCTTGAGCCGGCGGAGTGAGAAAACGTGGAAGCAAGACCTCGAATCCTGCTAGTAGACGACGAGCAAGCCATCACTTCTAGTCTGGCTCCGTTTCTGGAACGAGCCGGCTACACGGTGACCGTAGCTGGCGATGGTGAGGCAGCCCTGCGCCAAGTGGCCGAATTCGCCCCTGACCTGATTGTCTTGGACGTACTGATGCCAAGGTTGGACGGGCGGGAGGTCTGTCGTCGGCTGAGACGAGCAGGCAACTGGACGCCGATCATCATGCTGACCCAGGTGGGAGAGGCGACGGAGCGGGGCATGAGTTTGGACGAAGGCGCCGACGACTATCTGAACAAGCCCTATGACCCACACGAGCTGGTGGCCCGCATCAGGGCCGTATTGCGGCGCTCGCGCCCTGGTGCTCCGCCGCTGACGGCAGCTCGTCGCCTGGCCTGCGGTTCCTTCATTCTCGACCGATCAACTCGGCGGGTGCTCCTGGCCGAGCGCGAGCTACCGCTGACCCCGAAGGCTGTGGCCTTGCTGGACTACCTGATGACCCATCCCGGCGAACTGCTGAGCCGCGAGCGGCTGCTGGATGCCGTGTGGGGTTGGGACTACCCGGTTGGCACGCGAGCTGTCGACATGCGCATCGCTGAGTTGCGAAAGCACCTCCAGGATGACCCGGCCGCGCCTCGTTACATCGAGACAGTTCCAGGCCAGGGATACGTTTTCATCGGTCAGGTGGAGGCGGTGCCATGAGGCAGCAACTGAAACGACACTGGGCCTGGCTAGTTGCGCTGCTGCCAGCCACAGTGGGCCTGGGGCCGGCCCTACTGCTCTGGAACGGTAACCTACCCAACCCAGTGCTCCGGGCATGGTCCGACCTGGGCACTCTGGTGCTGGCGATCGGCCTGCTGGTCTCGGGCATGGCTCTGCCCATAGTGGCGTCGTGGGCGCTGGCCCGGCGGCGGCTAGAGCAGATGCAGGCCAGAGAGCAAGAGCGGGCGGCCGAAGCGCACCGGCGCTTCGTTCTGCGTCTGGACCACGAGCTGAAGAACCCGCTCACTGCCATCCGCGTGGGGCTGGCCAACGTAGCAGCGGCGTCATCAGAGGCGGAGCGGCAGGAGGTGCTGGCCACTGTGGGCGCGCAGGCGGAACGGCTGGGACGACTGGCGGCCGATCTGCGCAAGCTGGCCGAATTGGAGACGAAGCCGCTAGAGCATACCGCCGTGGACGTGGCCGGATTGCTGCAGGAAGCAGTTGAGCTGGCAGGGCAGCAGCCGGCAGCGGCTGACCGGTCGCTTTCATTCAGCGTGCCGCGTGCGCCGTGGCCCCTACCCTCAGTGCGCGGCGACAGGGATCTGCTGTTCCTGGCGGTGTACAACCTGTTGGACAACGCCCTCAAGTTCACGCACTCGGGCGACACGGTGGAAGTACGGGCTTTCGAGGACGGAGCAGCCGTGGTCGTGGAAGTGGCCGACACGGGACCAGGCGTGCTGGCCGATGATCTGCCTCACATCTTCGAGGAGCTGTACCGAGGCCAAGGAGCGCAAGGAGAGGCTGGCAGTGGGCTGGGCCTTGCGCTGGTCAGGGCGGTGATCGAGCGGCATGCAGGCACGGTCAGCGTACGCAGCCGACCAGGCCAGGGGAGCGTTTTCACCGTGCGAATGCCAATGGATTGATGTTTCAGGATGGTTACAGGTTGTGACGAGATGGTGACCTGTCTGGTATTACCTAGAAACAAGAGGCCCGTACAATAGAGACGAAGACATGAGAAGGCTAGCTGCGTCAAGGAGGTTGTGATGACGAACCGATCGAAGAGCGACTGGGCATGCGCAGTTTTGATACTGACTATTACCCTTGTGCCGCTGGTGGCAGGCTGCGGCAGTACAATCGGTGTGGAGATCGTGCGTTCCGTCCCGCCCGAGGCCAGTTCAACTGGTGATGTGATCACTGCCGAGGACAGGGGGGTGGCAGTGACGCCTGTGCCCGTCAGGCCGACTGCCACCTCGGCTGATGCGCATGTGGGAGCACCCACCGAGACTTCCGTGCCGACGAAGGGCCCCACGCCGACCACTGCGGGCAGGGTGGCGCTACAGCAGGGGCAGAAGTTCTACCTGCACGGCGATGGCATGCTGGCGATGGTACCGCCGCCGTCCAACAGCAGATCTCGCATCGAGTGCTTCTTTGAGTGCACCGAGAGTTGGGCCATCACTCTGACGCACTCTCTGCAGGGCAACGCCTACGGCTACAACCTGCTCAGTGTTGGCGGAGACTTCCACGTTCGCCTCCTCCACACACGGGGAGACCAACAGACGGTGCTGGCGGAGTGGCTCAACCGCAAGGGGCGAAACAGCGGCTGGGAAAGTGGTCTGCAGCTAGATGCCATACCTGGCGATGTGCTCACGCTGGAAATCAGTCTGCCAGCGAGCGGCAGCACCGTGACTTACGACTACGGCAGCAACTCCTACGTCACGGTGGGCACTACGAAGGAACCGCTGCCCACAGAGCCTCCGCAACCCCCGCCCGAATCCCCAGAGACTGCACCTGGTCCTGCGATGGCAATCAGTCCCGACAACCAAATCCATCTGGCGTGGGCTGATAAGCGCACCGGCACCTGGGACGTCTATTACGCCCGTTCGACCGATGGTGGCGCGAGTTTCAGCACGCCAATTGCAGTGGTCACCGACGCGAAGGCCGCGGCGCGTGGGCATCCTGCCCTGGCTATGAGTCCAGATGGGCAAGTGCATATCACCTGGGAGGACCAGCGCAGTGGAGACTGGGACATCTGCTACGCCCGTTCGGACGACGGCGAAACCTTCTCCTCTCCCGTCCAAGTGAACGACGATGCGACAGACACCGATCAGGCCCGACCGGCACTGGCTGTGGGGCGTGACGGCAGCGTCCACGTGGCCTGGCAGGACAGCCGCAGCGGTGACTGGGACATCTACACCGCGCGCTCGACCGATGGTGGTACTTCCTTCGGCGCCAACGTGCGGGCCAACGACGAGGCCCGCAGTCAGCAGGAGGATCCGGTCATAGGCGTGGACAGCCAAGGTCGCGTGCACGTGGCCTGGGCCGACAGGCAGTCGGGCGCCTGGGCCATTCACTACACCCGCTCGGAAGGCGCTGGCTTCGGCCAGAGCCAGGCGGTGGGCAGCGGGCTGATCGCCGACCTGGCCAACAAGCTGCCATCGCTCACCGTTGCTGATGATGATAGCGTCCACCTCGCCTGGGCCAACGCCTACATCAAGCACCCGGCCTACGGGGTGTTGCTGTATCTCCCCGTCTACGCCGCGTCCGCCGATGGAGGCGACACGCCCTCTGATCTGCGTCAGGTGAGTGAAGGCTATCGCTACGTATCCACCCGGCCGCCGGAGACCGGTCTCGCCGCAGATGGTGGTGCTGTCCATGTGGTTGTCACCAGCTACAGCCCGCGTGATGGCAGTTGGGTCTGGTACTACCGCTCCGATGATGGCATCGGGACCTTCGGCGAAGGCGTTGAGGTGGAACAGGTCGAAGGTGAGGACGTGCTGCACTACCCCGCAGTCGCGGTGGACCAAGATGGTCGGATCCACGTAGCCTGGGCACACAAGCGGGGTGACGAGTGGGACGTCTACTATGCCCAGTCGAGCGATGGCGGAGCCACATTCTCGGCTGGATGGAAGGTGATCGGTGGCAAGACAGGGGCCCAATCTGGGTAGCCGCATGCTGCTGGAGGGCCACAAGCCTGAGGTGGAGAGTCTGCCAGGTCGCCGGATGGCGCACAACTGCCGGCGGGCAGCAAGGATGGCACAGTGCGTCTATGGGCTATTCCCTCTGACTAGCAGACGTCGTGAGGCAATCGCTACAAGAG
Organism: Anaerolineales bacterium UBA3071; assembly: GCA_002366755.1. Lineage (GTDB taxonomy): Bacteria > Chloroflexota > Anaerolineae > UBA3071 > UBA3071 > UBA3071. The sequence goes on along the minus strand of DFBV01000135.1, from coordinate 11,908 downwards.
GGAGAACGAGCTCGGACATTCTTGCATACCCAGCAGGGCCTGTCGTGACGGCACGATGGCCTAGCCGCGGCAAGGAGCGAGATCATGAGCTACAGAGGCCTGAGTCACATGTCTGGTCTGGTGGTGGTCCTGGTGTTTCGGGCAGCGCGCGGAGCGTCGGAGGCTACGCCGATGCCGCGGGCACAGAGGTTCAGCCCAAGTGCCACGCAGAAGCTGACGATGGTACAGTGCGAGTGTAGGACATAGCCGGCGATTGAGTTTGCCGCAAGGCCGGTTGTCCCATTGTGATGCGAGAAGCCTTTCTGACTATCAGCATGGAGGTGCGACATGGGTCATAGGCATTTCTGGTTCCTGCTCTCCCTGGTTTTCTGTGTTGCGGTCTTGGCCGGCGTCTCGCCAGTCCAGGCCCAGGAAGCCATCTATCCCCCATGGGGCGAGTACGTCCTCTTCTGGCAACTCGCCGACGATGCACCAGCGGAGTGCCGGGCACTTCCCGAGGGCGGCATGCAGGTGCCGTCGTCCTGCGACGAAGCGTGGCCGCCGTCGGCCAGCGAGGGTGACACTCGTGGCCATCCGCTGGACGGTTTCGCCCTCGAGCAGCCCGGCCGACGCCTGGCCCCCGGAGCACTTGTGGGCCGCCCTGTTGGGCTTGCAGGCACGCGGGCAGATTGAGATACTGGAACGGCTGCCCGACGAGCCCGCCTTGCGCCTGCTGGCTGATGCTGAGGCTGTCACCCGCCTGAGCCGCCATCGCGAAACAGCGCGCCTGCTCCTGATTGGGCCTGTCCCTGCTTTCTCGCCTGAGGGGGAGGTTCAAGCAACGCCCACCGCCTCGCCAGCCGCAGAACCGCCTGAAGCAGTCAGTCCGCCGCCTAAGGCGCCGCCCGTGGTTGAGATTCCGGCAAAGCCTGTGCCTGCAGAGCCCGCGCCGCCGGCCATGGTGACGCCCTTGGGACCGTTGGACGAAATCATCGTCTACACCTGGGTGAACAACCAGGGCGATGATCCACCCATCACCTACGACTGGGGGGAAATCTCCGGCACCGGCACCGTCGTGGCCGAGGGTGATGATACTTACACTCAGGTGGACCTCGGCTTTCCCTTCACCTTCTACGGCACGGCCCATACCCAAGCCTACGTCTCATCCAACGGTTTCGTGAGTTTTGGCAGCGGCATCAGTAGCCCAACTAATTCCAGCATCCCGAATCCGAGCAGTCCCAACAACGCCGTCTACGGCTTCTGGGATGATCTCTATCCGACGGGCGGTGCGAACGGCAACGTCTACGTGCAGCAGGTGGACGCGACCACCCTTGTCATCGAGTGGTACCATGTCAAACGCTATGGCAGCAACGACTACGAGACCTTCCAGATCATCCTCGACGGGGCTGACAACACCATCCTGCTGCAATACCAGGAGGTCTCCTACACCGGTTCATGCACCGTGGGGGTGGAGAACCCCGACGGCACCGTGGCCACGCAGTACGCCTACAACACCAGCGATGCCATCTTCGACGGGCTGGCCATCCTGTTCACACCGGCCCAAGTGCCAGTCCATACCATCGAAGGCAGAGTATTCGATTACGATGGCACGCCCGTGTCGTCAGCCAAAGTCGAGGTTGTCGCCGGCCCGATGCTTGTCCATGACTACACCGACGCCGACGGCGAATACAGACTGACCGTTCCCGC
>DFBV01000135.1:3445-10169 GCA_002366755.1 Anaerolineales bacterium UBA3071 | reverse complement strand
GATCTGACCTTCCCCGAGCGCTATACCATCAGCGGCACGGTGCGCGACTACGATGGCACGCCGCTCTCCGGTGTCCGAGTCTCCACTTCCGACGGGCCGGTGTCCGATTCGGACTACACCGATGCCAACGGCGAGTACAGCCTGACCGTCATCTCTGGCACCTACACTCTCAAAGCGGAGAAGTACCACAACAAGAAGGACCCACCAGAGCAGACAGTGACCGTTCCGCCTAGCCGTGCCGACGTGAACTTCACCTTCCCCGAACGCTTCACCATCAGCGGCACGGTGCGATACTTCGATGGCACCCCGATGTCCGATGTGGAGGTCGAGTCGTCATGGGATAGCCCCCTGCGCGTTTCCGACTACACCGACGACAACGGCCTCTACTCGCTCACAGTCGTCTCTGGCACCTACACACTAGAGGCCAGCGAGAGCGGCTATGCCAGCCCGCCGCGCCAGACGGTGACGGTGCCACCTAGCCAGACTGGTGTGGACTTCACCTTCGTCCAGCATTACACCGTGACCGGTACGGTGCGGGACTACGACGGCACACCGCTGTACCGCATAACGGTCCGCAGCAGTCCGCTGAGCATTGAGGCCAGGACCGACGACAGCGGGCACTATGTGCTGCGCCTGCCGGCCGGGCTCTACTGTCTGAACGTATCAAGTTATGAACGGCCAGAACCACTCCCTCAAGCAGTGCTGGTGCCGCCGGACCAGACCGGCGTGGATTTCACCTTCCCTCGGCGCCACACGATCAGCGGCACGGTTCGCGACTACGATGGGACGCCGATGCAGAGTGTCTGGGTCAGGACGGGCTCCGGGCCTGTCTCTGCCTCCGACTACACCGATGCCAACGGCGCCTACAGCCTTAACGTCATCGCTGGCACCTATCGCATTGAAGCGGACAAACACGGGCGCATCGACCCAGACGACCAGATCGTCACTGTCCCGCCGGATCGCACTGGCGTGGACTTCACCTTCCTCCAGGCCTACACCATCACCGGTACGCTGTACGATGTCAACGGTGCGCCGGTGTCCGGAGCCCAGGTCAGCGCTTGTCCAAGCAGCGGTGGCTCCTGCCTCTACGCCAGCAGCGACAACGATGGACGTTACACCCTGCGAGTGCCGGCTGGCACCTGGCAGATCAGAGCCGACAGATCGGGTCTTTCCAGCCCGCCCGATCAGACCATAACCGTCCCGCCGGCACAGGAGGGTGTGGACTTCGTCTTCGGACCTGGCGTGCAGGATCAGCAATACACGATCGCCGGCGCGGTCCGTGACCCCAACGGGAACCCGCTGGAGGGCATCAGGGTGAGGGGTAGCACGAGCTGCTGGAACTATGAGTACGACGACACCTCGGCCACTGGTCTCTACTCCATCACCGTAGACAGTGCCGACACCTACCTGGTGGAAGCAGGAACAGAGCGCCGCCTGGTGACCGTACCTCCGGACGCGACCAGCGTGGACTTCACTCACCCAGGCCTTTACACCATCGCCGGGACGGTTCGGGATGCAAGCGGACAGCCAGTGGCAAATGCCCGAGTGCAGACCACAGTCGCCGGCCAGGATGTGTACGACGATACGGACGCCGACGGTCACTACGCGCTGCGCGTGCCGCCGGGCACCCACGACATCAGTGTCTCCCGGTCAGGCTATGCAGCCCTACCGCTGCGCACTGTTACCGTGCCGCCAGACCAACCAAGTGTGGACTTCACCTACCCGGTTGGCTACCGCATCCTGGGCATTGTCCAGGACAGCAGCGGCAGACCAGCGTCCTACGCCCAAGTCCAGGCCACAGGCCCGTCTGGCTCAGCTTCCGATCGCACATCATCCTGCGGGACCTACGAGCTCGTCGTGCCCGCCGGCACCTACGTTGTGACCGTAGAGCACTGGAGCTACCTCAGCCCCCCTGCGCAGACAGTGACCGTGCCACCTGAGTGTCTGCTGCTGAACTTCACGATGGGTGAGCTACCAACGGTCGCTGGCGTGGTGCGCGATCACGACGGCAGTCCGGTAGAAGGAGCTTACGTGAGCGCCAGCGGTGCCGACGACTATGACACTGATTACACCGACGCCAGCGGCGCCTACCAACTGCGGGTGCAGCCCGGTACTTATGAGGTCAAAGTCTCCAAGTCGGGCTATCCAACCCCGCCTGACCAAATGGTGAGTGTGCCACCGGACCGTACCGACGTCAACTTCACGTTCCCGGCACGTTATGCCATTCGGGGCGCCGTGCGTGATGGGGGCGGTCGGCCGCTCGCCAACGCCAGGGTTTGGGCCGAAAACCTTATCTGCGGGTTGCCCGGAGCAAGCGCCCGAACCGACGCCACCGGAGCATATAGCTTGACAGTCGCCGCGGGCAGCTATGAGGTGCGTGCCGAGGCCGAAGGCTATGCCGCCGCGTCACTGCGCCAACTGACCGTGCCACCGGCGGCCAGCGGTGTAGACTTCACCGTTCCCTTGCCGGTACTCTATCCGGTCAGCGGTCTCGTGCGGGACAGCAATGGCTCTCCGCTGGCCGGCGCCCATGTCTCTGCCTCGATATGTGGACGGCCTGGCAGCAGCACGGAGACCCTCGCTGACGGCTCCTACGTGCTCGACCTTGCTGCGGGCAGCTATCAGCTCAGCGCCTGGCGAGAAGGATACGAAAGCCAGCAGCGCTCCCTGGAGGTGAGCGGCCCCACTACGGGCGTGGACTTCACCCTGGCACCTGCGCTAGCGCCAATCCGCTACACTGTCTACGGCTACGCCACCGACGACAAGGGCCATCCGCTCGACTATGTCTATGTGCGCACCAGCAGCGGTCCCGACTATGACTCCGACTGGACCGGCTCCTGCGGTCTCTACCGCCTGATACTGGATGAGGGAGGCACCTACATCCTCCAAGCCACGAAGGCTGGCTACACCACGCCGCCGACCCGCACTGTCACCCTGCCCCCAAGTCGCGCCGACATGGACTTCGTGCTCAGAGAAACCTCGGCTCGCTACACGGTATCCGGCACTGTTCGGGACGACGCTGGTCAGCCGGTGGTAGGTGCTGATGTGTGCGTCTACCCGAGCGGCGGTGGCGTCTGTGTGAGTGACACGTCCGATGCCGAAGGGCGCTACGCCGTCGTGGTCCCCCCTGGCAGCCACCGGGTTTATGCCGAGAAGTACTGCTATGTTGATGCCCCTTCACAGTCAGTGAGCGTGCCACCGGACGCCACCGTGGACATCACCTTGCACCGCATAACGAACCGCATCTCCGGCCGCGTGAGTGACAGCAGCGGTATGCTGGTCTACTACAGTCGAGTCTCGGGCTCCAGTCCTGATGGCTATGTCTCTGACTGGACCAATACCAACGGCGACTACAGACTGGGTGTGTCGGCCGATACATGGAGCATACGGGCTTCTGTGCCCTGGAACTGTCCCTACGTCCAGCCACCCAGCCGGTCGGTGACAGTGCCGCCGGATCGCACGGACATCAACTTCGTCATGCAGCCGGGCACTCCCACCCCCACCCGAACGCCGGGGCCCACCGCCACGCCAACCCGGACCCCGACACGGACTCCAACGCCGACTGTCACGCCGACGCCGACAGCCACCCCGACGGCCACCCCGACCGGGCCGTGGCTCAATTGGCGTGACCCAGACCACCCGCTGCTGCTGCCGATCCGTGGTGCAGCGGTGGATACTGTGTTCGGCAGCATTCCCCTGCCAGCGACTCTCGCCGCCACCCTGAGCGGCCCAGCTCTCTTCGCCGACGGCAGCCAGACGCTCAGCGCTGAGATCGCCACCGCCAGTGGCAGCCACACCCTCCATATGCGGCCAGCGGCCGGAGCCACGCTCGGCGACACCTTCACCCTGGAGGTCACCCTGGCCGACTTGTGGCTAGAGCGCGTGGGCACCATCGCTTCGGAGTTGTACTTGCCTCTGATTCGTAGGGAAGCACCGTAGCGCAGAGATCAGTGTCCGATCAAGCTCAGTCATCCAGACCAAGAAGACAGGCCATCGCTCTGGCCGGCAGCGTTCGGGGTGATGGCTGAAAGGGAACCTGTCAGTATGCCGCAAGGCATGCCGCCGCCCACGGGGCGGGTGGCGCCTGGGCGAGAGGCGGGGGGGCATCCGCTGATTCCGACGGCTGGCGATCCGGCCGCGTGGGGGCAGCTATCTGGTTATGGTGGTTGGTTGTGGTCGTGAACCTTCGCTTCGCTACGCTGTTCGCGCACTGTTCGCGCAGCCTGAGCATGTCGTCAGCGTGGGTGAACGCGAGCATGGTCGGTGGCGAAGCGCCTGGCGTCAACTGACGCGATTTGACATCTTCTCTAGAGTGTGCTATACTCTTATCAACTTCATAGAGAGCAAAAGCGACGAACAGGACGAGTAGGCGGCCAAGTGCCCGGCCCAGAGAGTTGGGGAGAGGTGGAAGCCCGACGCCGGTGCCGGTCGTCGAATGGCCCTGGGAGCTGCAGGCGGAACAGTCGCTTGGTCATATGGTCGGTTGGTCTGGTGGTCGCCTGGCCGAGAAGCTTGACTACCGGGCCATATGGACTATAGGACTAAATGACTAAGTATGCCGAGCCGGAGACGCCACCGTTATCAGGGCTGAGGGGATCGGAGCGCATGGACGCGCCTCCCGTCCCTGCAATGAGTGAGGCTGGCTCACAGGGTTTCCCTGCCATCACGGCGGGGATTTTTGCTTGTTGCCACCGGACCGCCAACGTCGGCGGATGAAAGCCGGTCGTGCCTGGAGCTTGCCTAAGAAGGGTGGCACCGCGGGTGCTTCTGACTGAGCATGAAGCCCTCGTCCCTTATAGGGACGGGGGCTTTTCGTTTGCTCACCGAGACCTCCGAGGTTTATGCGATAGCACCCTCTGGAGGCTTCTGGCAATGTGTTTCTAGCGTTCCAGTTCGAATAAACCTCGAAAACCTCGGAGGTCTATTCGCAGGGGGTGAGTGTCATGGAACAAGAACCAAACCGTGTCTTTTCCGGTATTCAACCGACGGCCGACAGTATTCACCTGGGCAACTACCACGGTGCGGTGCAGGGCATGATGGCGCTGCAAGAGACCCACGCCTGCATCTACGCTGTGGTAGATTACCATGCCATCACCGCACCCTTTGATCCGGCGCTGATGCCCCATCGCGTGCTCAACATCGCCGTTGACTACCTAGCGGCGGGCCTTGACCCTGAGCGCACTATTCTCATGGTGCAATCCGATGTCCCAGAGCATGTCGAGCTGGCCTGGCTGTTGGGGGCCCAGATGCCAGTGCCCAAGTTCGAGCAGTTACCGACCTACAAGGACAAGAGGGCTCGCTATGGCTCCGCCAGCTTCGGCTTGCTGGCCTACGCCATCCTCATGGCTGCTGACATCTTGATCTACAAGGCGACTACAGTGCCAGTGGGCAAAGACCAGTTGCCGCACATCGAGTTCACCCGCGAGGTGGCTCGCTGCTTCAACAATGCCTTTGGCCAGACCTTCCCCGAACCGCAGGCCTTTCAGACGGCGGGCACGGTCGTGCCCAGTCTCCAAGGGCCGGGGGCCATGGCCAAGAGCGTACCGGGCAGCTACATCACCCTGACCGATCCGCCAGAGGTGATCCGCCAGCGGTTGGCCCGTGCCTACACCGACCCTGCTCGCATGCGCCGTACCGATCCTGGCGAACCAACCCGCTGCAATATCTACACCATCCATCAACTCTATACCCCATCCAAGCAGCTTGAGGAGATCGCTGGTGGCTGCCGCTCGGCGTCCATCGGTTGCCTGGAGTGTAAGAGAATCCTGGCCCATGAGATCATCGTCCACCTGTCGCCGATTCAGGAGCGACACCGCGCCCTGCTCGCTGATCTGGATTACGTTCGCTATGTGCTGGCCGACGGAGCTCACCGCGCCCGTCCCCTGGCCCAGGCCACATTGGCCGAAGTCAAGGAGAAGATGGGGCTGACCCGATCTCGGACGTCGGAGGTTCACCAAGCCTGATGTATTCCTAAAGGCATGTGCTTGAGAAGGAGGACCCGACATGCATCTCGTCAAAGTGAGAATCAATAGGGAAAGCTACCCCACGGATCGTCTCTATCCGTTCAACGTTCCCATTCTCAGGGAAACTTCGGAGTTGACCTTCAGAAAGTCTGTCGTCTTCTTCGTAGGCGAGAACGGCTCGGGGAAGTCCACCCTGTTGGACGCCATCACCAGAAAGTGCGGCATCCACATCTGGGACAAGCCCAGACGACACCTCGCCCACAACAACCCTTACGAGACCCATCTGTCAGACTACATCACGGCGACGTGGGCAAACGGCAGTGTGCCGGGTTCTCTCTTCCGAGCCGAGACTTTTCGCGACTTCGCTGACTTTCTCGACGACGTTGCTCTCTGCGATCCTGGCCGGCTGAAGTACCACGGTGGTCGCATCCTCAACACGCTGTCGCACGGCGAGGCGATCCTGAGTTACTTCAGCGGTCGTTATCACATCAAGGGGCTCTACCTCCTCGATGAACCCGAGGCCGCTCTATCGCCTGCGAGTCAGGTGAAGTTCCTGAAGATCTTGCGACAACTGGAAGCGGGAGGCCATGCTCAGTTCATCATGGCCACTCACTCGCCGATTCTGCTGGCCTATCCGGGAGCCCAAATCTTCAGCTTCGACTCGTCCCGCATTGAGGAGGTGGAGTACGAAGACACGATGCACTATCGGCTCTACAAACAGTTTTTCACCGACCGGTCCGTTTTTCTCGATGCGTGAGGCA
>DFBV01000135.1:0-3271 GCA_002366755.1 Anaerolineales bacterium UBA3071 | reverse complement strand
AATGACGCAGTACAAGTATCTACTGGAAGAGAAAGAGTTGCCTACTCATTGGTACAACGTGATCCCGGACATGAAGACGCCGCCACCGCCGTACCGGCATCCGGTGACGCTGGAACTGATGACGCCTGACGACCTGGCGCCGGTCTTCCCCCAGGCGCTGATTATGCAGGAGGGGAGCCAGGAGAGATGGATCGAGATCCCTGACGAGGTGCAGGACGTGCTCAAGATGTGGCGTCCCTCTCCCCTCTACCGCGCCGTCCGTTGGGAAAAGGCGCTGGACACTCCGGCCAAAATCTACTACAAATGGGAGGGGGTCAGCCCCCCGGGCAGCCACAAGCCCAACACCGCTGTGGCCCAGGCCTATTATGCTAAGGAAGAAGGCCTAGAGGGGCTCGCCACCGAGACGGGGGCCGGTCAGTGGGGCAGCGCTCTAAGTTTTGCCACCCAGCTCTTCGGCCTGAAGTGCAAGGTCTTCATGGTTACGATCAGCTATCACCAGAAGCCCTACCGGCGCATCGCCATGGAGACCTGGGGGGGCAGCGTCGTTCCCAGCCCCAGTTCGGGGACCAAGGCCGGCCGGGACATCCTGGCCGTGGACCCGGAGACATCGGGCAGCCTGGGCATCGCCATCAGCGAGGCCCTGGAGTACGCCGTCACCCATGATGGGTGGAAGTACTCGTTGGGCAGCGTGGTCAACTTCGTGCTCCTGCATCAGACAATCAACGGGGTGGAGGCCAGGAAACAGATGGAGATGGCGGGCGATTACCCGGACATCCTCATCGGCTGTGTCGGCGGCGGCAGCAACTTCGCCGGCCTTTTTCTGCCCTTCCTGAAGGACAAGCTGGACGGCACCAAACCGGACATGCGGGTCGTCAACGTAGAGTCCACCGCCTGTCCCAGCCTGACCCGGGGCATCTACGCCTACGACTGGGGCGACACGGCCAAGACCGGCCCCGTGGCGAAGATGCACACCGTGGGCCATGGGTTCATCCCCGCCCCCATTCACTCGGGGGGGCTGCGCTACCACGGCATGGCGCCCATCATCTGCCGCCTCCTGGAGGACGGGTTCGTCGAAGCCCGTGCCTATCACCAGAACGAGGTCTTTGAGGCAGCCCAGAGTTTCGCCCGGACCGAAGGCTTCATCGTGGCCCCCGAGACGGCCCACGCCATCAAAGCCGTCTACGACGAAGCCATGGCCTGCAAGGAGTCAGGCAAGGCCAAGGTCATCCTCTTCAACAACAGCGGTCACGGCCACTTCGACCTGGCAGCCTACGATGCCTACCATCGGAAGGAACTTCCCGACTACGCGCTCGAACAAGAGAAGATCGAGAAAGCTCTGCTGGAACTGCCCAAGATTCCGGCCTGAAGTGGGGAGTAGACAAGCACACAGGTACACAAGTAGACAAGTAGACAAGGAAGTCATCCCTTGTCTACTTGTGTACCTGTCCACTCAGCCACTGCCACTGCCCGCGAAAGTGCTGTGTCGGATTTGACAAACCTTCGTTTTTGAGTATGATCTCCGCTTGTGTCTTCGGACAGTCATAATGATCATACTTGGAGGAAGAAGAGATGGCACAGGCAACGAAGATGGGCGCCGACACCGCTACGCTGGAGGCTCGCCGCCGGAGGTCAACGGGTCACGCCTGCAGCAAGTGCGGCGGTGAGATTGCCCAGGGCGACCTGCTGATGGTGCGCGTGATGGCTATGGAACCGAGCGGTCGGCCCCGAAATCGAAAGGTCCCTTACCATCGCAAGTGCTACGGCTTGTGACAGTGAGGGTCTGCTGATGCAGACGAAGAAGAGGCGGGCAAATTGCCCGCCTCTTTGCTTTTGCAGATGCGATTCGCTTCTGGTCGCCCAACACTCTATCAATGTTGGACTGATGGGTTCGTAGTGGCGACTTCAGTCGCCTCTTCCGCTCGATCGGCGACCGAAGTCGCTGCTACAAGCCGCGCTGCCGACTTCCCTCAGATCTTGCCCGAATGGCACAATGCTGTCACTCGCTCCGTAACGGCACCAGCAGGAATTGCATGGCCAATAACGGTAAGGCGATGAGTATGTCCAAGGCGATGGTGAAAGCGAAGGCAGTGGTCAGCGTGCGCAGCGCTCCGCTTGCCTGGGCCATCATGTCCGCGGGGATGACCAGCCGGGGTAGCCAGCCGATCAGGTAGAAGAACAACCCGGTGATGGCAACGTAGAGCAGCAAGGGGAGCAATGGCCGCCGATCTGAAGAGCTGGGGAACATAGCGTTACTGACGGCAAATACCAGGTAGGCCCAGAGCCAGGCGTTGGGTACCCCGAAGGCGGCCCAGAAGACATCCCAGGCGGCGCCGAAGCCGCCCCTTTGCCAGGCTTGCTGCAATGGCGCAGCGTCGAAAATCCGATAGCTGACCAGGAGGATGATGAGACTGCCCACGAGGAGCGGTGCCAGCCCCGTCAGACTGTCGCGCAGCGTCCCCCCTGAGCGCACGCGCACCGATCCCATCTCCACCCGCCGGCCGCGCAGCTTCGGCCACAGGCTGAATTGCCGTGGGCGCATCCCCAGTAGCCAGGCCACAGCCCAGTGGCTCAACTCATGGATGAGGATGCCGGGGAGAAAGACCACGTAGGTCAGAAGGAACACAGCCCGCTCATCGCGGAAGAGCAACCAGCCGACACCCTGCACCAGCCCGCTCAGCCAGCGGCTAAACAAGGCCAGGGTCGTCAGACTGACCAGAAACCAGATCAGCGCACTCCAGGCGTCCACACTCCGCTAGCTCCCAAGCTGGGCCGTGATGCGCACCATCTCCACGAAGCTGTCCGCTGTGAGACTTGCGCCGCCCACCAGCGCGCCGTCAATGTCCGGCTGCTGCATGAACTCGGCGATGTTGGCGGGCTTGGCGCTGCCACCGTACTGGACGCGCACGGCCTGGGCCGTCTCCTGGTCGTACGTTTCGGCGATGGTGCCGCGCACGATGCCCCCGATGGTTCGATTGGCATCCTCCCCTGTGGCTGCCTTGCCCGTGCCAATGGCCCAAATGGGCTCGTAGGCGAAAACCAGTGAGCGCACCTGCTCAGCGCTGAACCCCTGCAACGCCGCCGCCACCTGGCGACGCACAACAGCATCGGTCTCGCCAGCATCGTACTGCGCCTCCGTCTCTCCCACGCAGATGATGGGGGTCAGGCCGTGGGCCAGCGCTGCTTTGGCCTTCTTGTTCACCCCTTCGTCCGTCTCGCCGAAGTAGCCGCGCCGCTCGGAGTGTCCCAGGATCACGTACTGACAGAGGCCAGC
>DFBV01000254.1:5846-6223 GCA_002366755.1 Anaerolineales bacterium UBA3071 | reverse complement strand
ACATCCGCTTCTCCCGATCCTGACGAACTCAGGAGATTATGTCCACTGCATAGGCCAGACCCTCAACCATGGGATGACACCGTAATTCACTACACGATGCTGGTCTGCCCGCAGGATTTGTGGTAGAATAGCCTCATCACCAGCACCAAGAGCAATCGGAGGAAAACCAATGAGTGAAACCAGAAGCACATTGCCGCACTGGGACATGACAGTGGTCTATCCCAGCCTCGAATCGGTGGAATTCGAGACGGGCTTCCAATCGGCCATCCAAGCCATTGACCGACTGGTCGAGCTATTCGACGAGCACAACATCGGCCTGCGGGAACCAGCGCCGCTCGACGAGGCGACGGTGCAGAGTCTCGAAACGGTGTTGCAGC
>DFBV01000254.1:0-5816 GCA_002366755.1 Anaerolineales bacterium UBA3071 | reverse complement strand
CACCACCTGGATCGGTTCCCTCGACATCGGGGAGCTCATCGAGCGCTCCGCCGTGGCCCGCGAACACGGTTTCATGCTCCGCAAGGCCAAGGAGGAAGCCACCCACCTGATGACAGCGGCGGAAGAAGCACTGGCTGCAGAACTGAACCTGTCCGGCGGCACCGCCTGGGCCAAGCTGCACAGCGACTTCACCTCGCAACTGATGGTCACCCTCGAACTGGACGGCGAGGTGCAAGAGCTGCCGATGAGCGCGGTACGCAACCTGGCCTACGATCCCGACCGGGAGGTCCGGCGTCGCGCCTACGAGGCGGAGGTGGCCACCTGGCGCAGCGCGGAGGTGCCCATCGCCGCCGCCATCAACAGCATCAAGGGCCAAGTTAACGCTCTGGCCGAACGGCGGGCGTGGGATTCTCCCCTGGATGCCGCCCTGTTCCAGAACAACATTGACCGCCAGACACTGGACGCGATGATGGAAGCAGCGCACGAGTCGTTTCCTGACTTCCGGCGCTATCTGCGGGCGAAGGCACGAGCGCTGGGTCTGCCCGTCCTGGCCTGGTACGATATCTTCGCCCCGGTGGGCAAGAGCGCCAAGGCGTGGTCGTTTGAAGAGGCAGATCAGTTTATCATCAGGCAATTCGGCACTTTCTCGCCGAAGCTGAGGGGTCTGGCCGAGCGGGCCTTCGGCGAACGATGGATAGACGCCGAGCCCCGTCCGGGCAAGGTGGATGGGGCCTTCTGCATGTGGTTGCGGGAAGACGAATCGCGCATTCTCGCCAACTACAAGGCCGCCTACAACGGCATGAGCACACTGGCTCACGAGCTGGGGCACGCTTACCACAATCTGAACCTGGCATCGCGCACGGTGCTGCAACGGCGAACCCCCATGACCCTGGCCGAGACCGCCAGCATCTTCTGCCAGACCATCGTCCGTCAGGCAGCGCTGGAAAAGGCCGCTATTCCAGAACAGATCAGCATCCTGGAAGCCTCTCTGCAAAACGCCTGCCAGGTGGTGGTGGATATCACCAGCCGCTTCCTGTTCGAGCAGAACGTCTTCGAGAAGCGGAAGCAGAGAGAGCTGTCGGCAGCGGAACTGAAGAAGCTGCTGTTGGATGCACAAGGCCAGACCTACGGCGATGGGCTGGATCCCGACACGTATCACCCTTACATGTGGGCCGTGAAATCCCACTACTACAGTACAGGCCGCTCCTTCTACAACTATCCCTACATGTTCGGGCTGCTCTTTGGATTGGGGCTATACGCGTGTTATCAGGACGACCCCCAGAGATTCAAGGCCGGTTACGACGACCTGCTCTCCTCCACAGGGATGGGCAATGCGGCGGAGCTCGCTGCCCGCTTCGGCATCGACATCCAAACTCCCGACTTTTGGCGCTCCAGTCTGGACGTCGTCCGAGCCGACATTGAGCGCTTCGAATCGCTGATCGCCCCGCAGTAGTAAAGAAGGCGACAATGGGTCAACGAGCATACGTCTTTGAAACGCGGATCACGAAAACGGTGCATCTGAACTATCTCCTGTTCCTGCCCAAAGGCTATGGGGCATACCCAGAGGAGAACTGGCCCTTGATTCTCTTCCTTCATGGGGCGGGAGAACGAGGTGACGATCTGAGCCTGGTGAAGAAACACAGCATCCCGAAGGTGGTGGAGCAACAGGAGGACTTCCCCTTCATCGCCGTCTCGCCGCAGTGTCCCCGGGATTCATGGTGGTCGGATCACATCGAAGCCCTCGATGGACTGCTTAGTGAGATCACGACGACGTACGCGGTGGACACAGACCGCGTCTACCTTACGGGGCTCAGCATGGGAGGGTATGGCGCCTGGCATCTGGCGACCGTGTATCCGGAGCGGTTCGCTGCAGTTGTGCCCATCTGCGGTGGCGGCGCCTGGTTTCTCGGCTTCCCAGAGAATGTCTGCGCCATCAAAGACGTCCCCGTGTGGGCCTTTCATGGTGCGAGGGATGATCTGGTCCCCTTGGAAGAGTCCGAGAAGATGGTCGAGACACTGAAAGCGTGCGGCGGCAACGTGCGTTTCACTGTCTACCCCGACGCGGATCATGACTCCTGGACGCGGACATACGGCAGTCCAGAACTCTACGAATGGCTTCTCAAGCATGCGCGGTGATGGCATCGCAGGGAGGAGACACGCATGAGCAAACGGTATGAGGAGCCGGTCAGCCGGCGGCGCTTGCTGCGCTACGGCGGGCTGGGGCTGTTGAGCTGGCTAGCCGCGGCGTGCGGTCTGCGCGTGCCGCCGACGGCCACGCCTGCCCCCACCTTGGTGCCGACGTCCAGGCCCACAGCCGTGCCTCCCCCCACGCCCACAGCGCGGCGGGTGGCACCATCGGAGCTCTTGCACAACGAGAACCGGCCCGGCTTCTACATCCGCTATGCCAAGCCGTTTCCACCGCCCGAAGTGGATGCATGGCGTCTCTCCGTGGAAGGGCTGGTGGCCGAGCCCATCACCCTCAGCCTGACCGAAATCGAACAGCGGCTGTCGCTCGTCTCGCAGGTCTCGCGCATGAAGTGCGTGGAGTGCTGGTCGGCCAAGGCGGAGTGGGGCGGCTTCACCTACCAGGCGCTGGCGGAACTGGCGAGGCCGCTGCCCGAAGCGACTCACGTCCACCTCCAGTGCATAGACGGCTATTGGGAGGTGTTGCCCATCGAGGGATTGGCGCGGCCGCGGGCTCTCTTCGCCTACCGGATGAACGGCGAGCGATTGCCAGCGCCCTACGGCTCGCCGCTGCGGCTCATCGTCCCCTGGCTGTATGGCTACAAGGGGGCCAAGGCCATCGCCAAGTTGGAATTCAAGGCCGAAACCGGCAGGGGGTACTGGTCCACGGTGGCTGCCTATTCCCCGGAAGGAAGGATTCAGGCCGGCTTTGACTACCCATTGGACCTCGACAAGAAGCCGCACCAGATCGAAGGCGGGGAGATCACGGACTACTGAACCGGCAGGCGGGTGACCCTGATACCTGACCATAAAAGGCGACATGACCCAGGTCATTAACACCCTGGCAGACTGGTGCTATGATGGACGCAAGGTGGAGGCAGCTTTGCGTCTTCGCCTGAGCCAACGATTCTCGAGGATGGCCAGGAGAACCTGCCATGTGTGTGGCAGACATCATGATCTCGAACCCCATTACAGTGTCCCCTGCCGATTCCATCGGCACCGCCGTCAGGCGAATGCGGGGAAGCGGCTATCGCTGCCTGCCTGTCGTCCAGGGGACACGGCTGGTGGGCGTCGTCACGGACTACGAATTGAACCGAGCGGCCAACTCCCCGCTGGTGGCCCGCGAGCCATGGCACGATCACTTCCTCCTCGACCTGATCGAAGTGCGCTCCTGCATGAAGCGGGATCCATTGACCGTCGCCCCCGAGGCGCACATCCGAGAGGCCGCCCGCGTGGTCTGCGAGGGTGACGTGTCTGGAGTGCCAGTGGTGAGCGGGCACATCTTGGTAGGTCTGGTGACGACGTCTGACTTGCTGAGGCATCTGATACGCCTGCTGGGAGAGTAGGTGGCTCTCGAAACTCAAACGAGGCACGGTAATCCAAGCGAGCACTGCTTCCGCACACGAAGCAGTGCTCGCTTTGACTTAGAGCGCAAAAGAGGTTATCATATTAGCGCTATGCTGTTTGCCAACGCTCAAGCCGATCTGATTTTCCTGCACGCACCCAGCGTCTATGATTTCCGCCAGCGGGCCATCCTCTACGGCCCTATCAGCGATGTCGTGCCCTCCAGCCCTGTCTTCGAGATGTATCCCATCGGTCTCACCACCATGGCCGAGTACGTGGAACGGGATGGCTACCGCGTGCGCATCGTCAACCTGGCCGTGCGCATGCTTGACGACCCCGATTTCGACGCCGAACGGCTCATCGCCAGGCTCGACCCGCTGGCTTTCGGCATCGATCTGCACTGGCTGCCCCACGCCCACGGCGCGCTGGCCATCGCCGAGTTGGTCAAGCAGCATCACCCACACACTCCTGTGATCTTCGGCGGCTTCTCTGCCACCTACTACCAGCGGGAACTTTTCGACTACCCTCAGGTAGACTACGTGATACGAGGCGATTCGGCGGAGGAACCGCTGCGCCAACTCCTGGAGTGCCTGTGCGCTGACCGCTCGCCGGCCCAGGTGCCCAACCTCACCTGGCGAGATGCAGACGGCCAGGTGCACGAAAACCCGCTCACCTACTGCCCGGCCGACCTCGACCACGTCGCTCTGGATTACAGCTACGTGGTGCGGGCAGCGGCGCGGACCCTGGGACGGGATCTGAAGAACTACAAACCCATCGAACGCTGGCTCGATTATCCCATCATGGCTGCGCTTTCCTGTCGTGGCTGCACCCAACAGTGCCTCACCTGCGGTGGCTCGGCGGAGGCCTTCCGCCGCCTGCACAAGCGGAAGCGCCCTGCCTATCGCGACCCAGAGCAGTTGGCCGGCGACCTCTACCGCATGGCCGAGGTGAGCAAAGGCCCCGTATTCATCCTGGGAGACCTGCGTCAGGCGGGCGACGGCTACGCTGAGCGCTTCTTCGAGGCGGTTCGCGGCTTCCCCGGCCCGGTGATCGTGGAGTTGTTCTACGCCGCCAACGACGGCTACCTGCAGCGGGTGGGCGAGACCTTCACCGATTGGACTCTGGAGATCTCGCCGGAAACACATGACCCCGCCGTGCGCCGCGCCTTCGGCAAGCCATACGACAACGAGGCACTGGAAACCACCTTGGCCACCGCGCTGGACGCGGGGTGTAGCCGGCTCGACCTCTTCTTCATGGCGGGCCTGCCGAAACAGACGGCGGAGTCGGTGCTGGACACCGCCAAGTACTGCCGTCACCTGATGACCCGCTTCGATGACAATCGCTTGCAGCCGTTCATCTCCCCGCTGGCGCCGTTCTTGGATCCCGGTAGCCGCGCCTTCGAGAACCCGGAACGCTACGGCTATCGCCTCTTCTGCCGCACGCTGGAAGAGCACCGCCGGACGCTGGAAGCCCCCACCTGGAAGCATACCCTCAACTACGAGACGAGGTGGATGAGCCGGGCAGACATCGTGGAGAGCACGTACGAAGCAGGACTACGACTCACCCGACTCAAAGCGGAACGGGGGATGGTTGCCGCAGCCATGGCTCAGGACATAGAGGACCGCGTTGCTCGAGCGCGCCGCTTGATGGCCGAGATTGATCGGCTGTTGAAAACCTGCACGCCGCAGGAGTTGGAGAGGGAATTGGCGCGGCTTAAGCCGGAGATTGACAGCGCCAATACATCCACCATCTGCGACAAGCGGGAGCTGGAGACACCCATCGAGGGCTTGCGACTGAAGATCCCCGGCATCGCCCGCTTCCTGCTGCGCGAAGGTTGGCAGGCGGTCAAGTCTAGACTTCGAATCCCAGACTCCAGACTCTGACGAACAGAGCAGGCAACACACAACACGTCGCCTAAAAGGCGAGTGTAGAGTTCCGAGAATCAAGTTTGCCAAAGGANNGACTATGGCCAAGGGCATTGTCCTCATTGACGAGGATCGCTGCAAGGGGTGCGGCCTGTGTGTGACCGTCTGCCCCAAACATATCCTCCGACTGGCAGAGGGGCGGTTCAACGCCAAGGGGTACCAGCCCGTCGAGGTAACGGCCCCCGAGGCGTGCACCGGCTGCGCCCTGTGCGCCGTCATCTGCCCCGACGTGGTCTTCACCGTGTATAGACAGAGACGGAAGCCCAAGCGGGTACCCGCCGCCGCATAGTGAGCGGGGGAGCAAGGGAGCAAGGGAGCAAGGGAGCACCTCCGCTCCTCCGCTCCCCTGCCCCTCGGCTCCTC
>DFBV01000166.1:10974-11414 GCA_002366755.1 Anaerolineales bacterium UBA3071 | reverse complement strand
ATGGAACCTTGCACATCAGTCTTGACGATCAGGTTCAGTTGCTTGACCTTGCCATTCTGCACTCCGGCAAAGAAATCATCCAGACTCACCATCTTGGGCCCGGCGGCCTGCGATTGGGCCTCTCGCTGCTGGGCAGCCCGTTGCGCAGATATCGATCGGGCTGTCTTCTCGTCGGGCATGACTTCGAAGATATCGCCAGCCACAGCCACCTCTGGAAGTCCCATAATGGCCACGGGCATGGACGGAGTCGCGTCGCTGATCGCCTCTCCCTTGTCATCGAACATGGCTCGCACACGGCCATGGTTCGTGCCCACGAGAACGATATCACCCTGACGCAGGGTGCCACTCTGCACCAACAGCGTGGCCACGGGTCCCCGCGTCCTATCCAGCTTGGCTTCAATCACCGTCCCGATGGCCGGGCCATCGGGATTCGCCTTGAG
>DFBV01000166.1:3219-10894 GCA_002366755.1 Anaerolineales bacterium UBA3071 | reverse complement strand
TCGGGTATCAGGTCAAGATCGGCCAACTCCTGTTTCACCCGATCCGGGTTGGCTCCGGGCCTGTCTATCTTGTTCAGTACCACAAGGATAGGCACCTGTGCGGCGCGGGCGTGGTCAATCGCCTCCCTGGTCTGAGGCATGACACCGTCGTTGGCAGCCACCACCAGCAGGGCCAAGTCTGTCACCTCAGCGCCCCGTGCTCGGATAGCGGTGAAAGCTTCGTGTCCCGGTGTGTCCAGGAAAGTGATCTTGCGCCCGTCGAGATCCACCTGATAGGCACCGATGTGCTGCGTGATTCCTCCAGACTCCGCAGCGACCACGTTGGTGCTGCGAATCACATCCAGCAGCGTCGTCTTGCCATGATCCACGTGCCCGAGCACGGTGACTACCGGCGGGCGGCTCTGGAGCTTCTCTTCCGATGTTTCGGCCTCCATCAGTTGCTGACGCAAGGTCTTCGACTCTTCTGGCTTCTCGGGCTCTTCCAACTCGGGCGGTTCCTCCAACTGTACTCCGATTCCCAATTCCTCGCCCACCACGGCGGCAGTATCGAAATCAATGGTCTGGGTAATCGGCGCCATGATGCCGTAGCTCATCAAGATCTTCATGACCTCAATGGGGCTGCACTGCATCTGCTTGGACAGATCACGCACTGTGATGAACTCAGGAATGACGATGCTCGTCGGCCGCGATGGCGGTGCCGCTGTCCTTGGCGGCGCGCCGGCTGCACGGGCAGATGAACCGCGCTGGGGCCTGCCCCTGGTCGGCCTTCGTCGTCGGTTTTGCCTCCTCTTCTTCCTTGCCATATCCGCTCTCCTTCAGGTAATAGCCCGGCCCTTTGGCCACCTTTCTCTTTCCGCGGGCCGCTGTCACCAGCGTTCCGCCCGAGGAAGCACCCGGCTATTCCGCTACACTTCCCCGGAACTCACCACGCGTTGGATCTCCAACCTCAAGCAGCACTTGCGCAAACTCGGCTAGCTTCTCCCTCTCTTCGGCGCTCAGTCTAGTCTTCAGGGCACGGTCCAACTGCCGCTGCGCCAAGGCCCGTTCCCAGCATTCCCGGCTCCGGCAGAGGTAGGCCCCCCGCCCAGCTTGCTTGCCGGTGAGGTCCACCTGCACATCCCCAGATGGCGTGCGCACGATGCGAACCAGCTCCCGCTTACCTTGCACTTCACGGCAGGCCACGCACGTGCGCTGCGGCATGCGTTTTCTGCGTTTGCGCCCCTTGGCCATGATTGACACTAAAGATATTCGTCGCCTTCGTCCCAACCGCCACTTTCGCGTTTGCGACGGCGAATGGCTACCGTCTGGCCGAGCTCTTCATCGTAGACCACACGCCGCCGGCGATCAACGTCTCGCCTGCGCTTCGCGGCTTTTTGCCGCTCTTCGTCTTCGTCTTCACCTTCATCCTCGAAGGATGCTTCACCCACATCCTCTAAGTCAACCTCGTCTTCTTCCTCAGCCACTTCAGGTGGTACCTCAGCTTCCGGTGACAGTTCTTCGACTTCGAGGGGTACGCCAGCTTCCGGTGCCGCCTCTTCAACCTCTTGGAGTACGCCAGCTTCCGGTGTCACCTCTTGGAGTACCACTTCAGCTTCCTGGGGCGGTCGCGCCTCCTCCACCTTGGCAGTGTCCTCCACCTCCTCCACTGCCTCTGGCACCTCAGGGGCGGCAACCTTACCCTCCTCTTCGGGTTCCCTTTCGGCTTCTATCGGGGCTTCTGCAGGCTCAGGCTTGGCCTCCAACTCAGCCTCGACAGCCTCTCGTCCTTCCCTCAGGATGCCCTGAACAGTCTCCAGCAAGCCCCGCTTCCGCTCTTCCTCAGCACGAACCTGCTGCCGTGCTAACTCGAGTAGCCCTTCTCCGCCGGCCTCCGTATCTCCCTTGATGTCAATACGCCAACCGGTGAGCTTGGCAGCCAGACGAGCATTTTGCCCTTCCCTGCCGATGGACAGAGAAAGCTGCCTGTCAGGGACGATGACGACAGCCGTACGGCCATTGTCGCGTTCATCCAGCAACACAGAGATCGGCTTGGCCGGGCTGAGCGCATTGCGGATGAAGGTTCGCGTGTCCGCGCTCCAAGCGATGACGTCGACCTTTTCACCGTTGAGCTCAACAACGATGTTCTGAATGCGATTGCCGCGCATGCCTACACAACAGCCGACCGGTTCCACACCAGGCTGCAATGCTGCAACCGCCACCTTGGAGCGATACCCTGGCTCGCGTGCAAGGGCCTTGATCTCCACGATGCCCTTGTTTATCTCAGGTACCTCACTCTCCAACAAGCGGCGCAGCATGTGACGGTGAGTGCGGCTGAGACTGAGTATCGTTCCGCGGCTGCCCCGCTTCACCTCCATCAAATAAGCTCTGACCAGGCTGCCTCGATGGTAACGTTCGTTGGGAAGCTGGTCCTCCCTACGCAACACGCCCTCGGATTGCTCGATGTTGATGATCACATCGCCCGTGCGAGGGACAAAGCGCTGCACCCTGCCGGAGACAATCTCCCCCTCTCGCTGGGAGAAGTGCTCGTAGGTGTTCTCGCGCTCCGCTTCGCGTATGCGCTGCATGATGACCTGCTTAGCCGTCTGCGCGGCGATGCGCCCGAAGTTGTCCGGCGTGCTTTCGAGGGTCACAGACCCCTCGAGTTCAGCCTGAGGATCTATGTCCCTCGCCTCAGCCAGGGATACCTGCAGTCGCGGATCGGTAACTTCCTGCACCACCTCTTTCTCGACGTAGATATGCATCTCCCCCGTCACGGGGTCAACCTGCGCCTGGATGTTACCGCCAGACACGCCGTAGTTACGCTTGTAGGCCGATACCAACGCCACCTTGAGGGCTTCCAGGACTGTCTCCGTGGGCAGCCCTCTCTCCGTGGCCAGGTGATGGATGGCTGCCACCAGTGGCTGGTTCTTCATCACTGACTCCTTAACTCCTGATAACCTCGAAAACGCTACAGCCCTCTACCGATTACAAGGATGTCGATTCTCTAACCTGCGGCAGACATGCGTTCCTCGCCAGCGATTGTGAACTGCTCATTTGTCGAGTCATGAATGCCAGCAAAACCTATCCCCCTACAGCAAGAAAAGTGGGGGTCACCCACTTTCCAAACGCGGACTCTCCGAACCAGCCAAAGTATAGCACAGATCAGTGATCTAGGCAAATGCGGACTCGAGACATCCTGCTTCCTTCAAATCCTGCCACGCTGCTCGTAGCTCCGCATCATCAAAATACCAGTCGAACTCGCAGACACGGACGGCATCGGCTGGCAGGCAACGGGCGATGCCAGCGAAGTCCACCTCCCCCATGCCCGGGAGCAGATGATCGCGCACACCGATGCTATCATGGAAATGCACCCCCACGATGCGCTCACCGCAGACTGCTAGCCACTCCTCGTGGCTGCCGAACCCCAGATTGGCTAGCACCTGCGCATGTCCTGCGTCGTACCAGAACCCGACCACATCCGGGTCATGTTCCGCCAGCAGAGTGCGCATCTCGGCCAGCGTGGGCATTTCGAAGAAATGGCGACGGTTTTCGAGCCCCAGCCGCACGCCAGCCCGGGCAGCGTGGTCGGCCAATTCGCTCAGGCTGCGGCGGGCGGCAGCAAGGTGGAGCGGCCGCCGCTCCGCCCGCTGCCGCACCACCTGCTCATGCAACGCCACATAGGCCGACGAGCCGGCCTGCCCCACCTGATAGCGTTGCTCCAGTGCCCAACAGAGGTGAACGTCCATCTCCACCCACCCCAGGTGCAGACAGACCACCCTCGCCCCCATAGCCTTGGCAAAGTCAATGGAACGATAGCCTTGAGCCACAGCCCAGCGCCGTTCATCTTCGCACAACGAAGCCAGCAGTTTGTCCCCCTTGACGCCGCTGGCGTGATGGATCGAGGGCGCCGGGTAGTGCAGGCTCGCTACCCTGACCTCGCCTGGCTGCAAGCCTTCCACCATGGCCGGCGTGACGTAGTGGCTCAACTCGATGGCATCAAAGCCCAAGGCTTGGGCCGAAGCCGCGAAGGGGCGTACGTGATCGAAGCGGTGCTGCATCCACATGGTGGACAGCACAACGTTGCTCACCGGACCCTCCCATGCCGCTGGCCGACGATGGCCTGCCCCGCCGGGCTGAGGACGAAATCAACGAACGCCCGCACCGCGCCGCCCGGCTCAGCCGGTGTGACCAGGTACAGCGGACGGGTCAGGTGATAGATGCCACCGTGCACGGTATCCGGCGTGGGATACGCCCCTTCAATACGCAGCACCCCACCTTGTCTCCTTGTCTCCTTGTCCTCTTGTCTCGAAGGTGTCAAGTAGCCCATCGAGACATAGCCTATGGCCATGCTGTGACGAGTGACATATTCGACCACCGCCGTGCTAGAAGGCATCACGCTGGCCGTCAGCGTGACCGGCTGCTCGCCCATCACCTGGCGCTCTAACACAGCCCGCGTGCCCGACCCATCCTCGCGGCTGACGACGAGGATGTCGCCAGCCTTGCCGCCGACGTCTTGCCAATCCAGCGTCCAGCCTGCGTAGATGCTGCGCACCTGCAGCAGTGTCAGCTCGTCCACTGGGTTGCTGGGATGTACGACGATGGCGACGCCATCCCAGGCAATAGGGGTCGCAGAGTAGGGCTGTGGCGTCCCCTCTTCTGCAGACGGCGGCAACCAGGAGCACCCAGCCAGGTCAATCTCGCCCATCTGCAGTCGCTCCAGGCCCAGGCGCGAACCGCCCCCCTCGATCTCCAGCCGAACGTGCGGGTGGCTTTGAGCATAGGCCGTGGCCAGGTCCGAAAGCAGCGGCGTCATGGCCGTGGAGCCTGCGACGCGCAAGGTAGTCGGCGCGGGCGGCTTCACGGCGGTGCCGCAGGCCGCCAACGAAATGACCGATATCCAATATCCAATAACCAAGGCTAAGGATCGAAAACGTTGGTTCATCGCAGCAAGGCGAACATGAGGACGACCCCTCCGACGACAGCGCAGTAGATGGCGAAGGGATAGAGGCGGCCGCGTTGCAGGTAGCGCAGCAGGAAGCGGATGCAACCGTAGCCACTGGCGGCGGCGGCCAGGAAGCCGACGATCAGGGTGGGCAGTTGCCCACTGGCTTCGGCCGCGCCGAAGAGATCCATCAGCTTGAACAACCCGGCGCCGAAGATGATGGGAGTGGAGAGCAGGAAGGAATAGCGGGCGGCGACGTCCCGTCGCAGCCCACGCGCCAGGCCCATGCCCATCGTGGCGCCGGAACGAGAGATGCCCGGAGCGATGGCTGCTGCCTGCGCCAGCCCGATAAGCAGCGCGTCGGCAGGGCCCATCTGTTCCAACGTCTTGTTGCGCCGGCCCCAGCGTTCACTGGCGGCAAGAATGGCGGCTGTGAGCAAGAGGAAGCCCGCCGCGGCCGATGGCGTGGCGAACAGCCTCTCGAACCACTCCTCGAAGAGCCAGCCGAGGAGCGCCGCTGGCACCGTGCCGATGATGATCCACCAAGCCACACGAGCGTCAGTTCTCACCTCGCCGCCTACGACGCCCGATCTCCGAATGCAGCTCCAAACGCTGGTCAGCCATGCTCGCAGCAACCGCCACAGATCCTGCCAGAACACCACCAGCAGCGCGGCCAGCGTGCCCCAGTGCACCACCGTGTCGAAGACCAGCCCTGGCTCGGGCCAGTTCAGTAGCCAGGGCACCAGCACCAGATGACCCGAACTGCTTACGGGAACGAACTCGGTGGCCCCCTGGATGAGGCCGAGGATGAGGGCTTTGATTAAGTCCAAGGTGAGTATCTCCTATGCGTTGATGGTTTGAGATGCCGCTTGTTGCGCTGTACACCGTGATGCGTGAAACGTGAAACGTGACGAGGCATCACATCGGTTACGTTTTGCGCTTCACGTTTTACGTGGTTTCTATGCTTTGCCGACCTGTCTCACCGAAAGTCACTGATTCATCGCCAATTCCGGTACCCCGGATTATACACCAGGTTCGGAGAAAAGAAAACCTCCCACCCCCGAAGAGATAGGGCAATCGCATCTTAATTGAACAGTCCGGAGAGAACCTTCAGCAGGTAGTCTTCATCCCATCCGGCCCTTAGGCGCTTGGCCTTGATTCCCGTTTTGGCTATCCTTTCCTGTTTCAGCAGGTTGAGGGCGATATGGCGCAGGGCGGCGAAGTTCTGGGCACCATGGTCCTTGCGAATCCGACATTTGTCCTCGCTGAAGGCGATGTCCAACACCCAATGCAAGCCATTTTCGATATGCCAATGGGTTCGTGCAGCACCAAGCAACTCCTTGGCACTCCCTGCCAGACTGGAGATGTAGTACCGCTCTTGCACCGTCTTCTCTTGACCGATCCGCCGCTCGGCCTGAACCTTCACCACTGACCTAAGCTTCTCCCAGTCTGTCGCCCCGCGCAGCTAGCGCAGGATGTCCGGATCGGAGATGGTCCAACACTGGCGGATTTCTATTCGTCCGTGGCCTTTGTTGACCGTCCGGTCACAATCGTACTCGTAAGCTGAGAATCCGCTTTCCTCAAGGTCATCAAAGAGCAACTCGACATCTTCGTAGAGGTTGCCCTGGTTTTCCTTGAGGGCCAGTACATAGTCGGCATCCTGGCCCACAACCTCTGCCGCTATCTCTTTCTGGCATCCCATGGCATCGATGGTGATAATGCATCCTGAAATGTCTAGCACCCGCAACAATTCTGGTACGACCGTGATTTCATTGGACTTATCATCGACTTTCGCTTACCCCAGCACCAGCCGATTAGCCGTCGCCCAGGCACTCACCATGACAATGGCCTTTTTCCCCATAATCTTGTCATGCGAGCGCCGCAAGGTCTTCCCATCAAGGGCGATTACTTGCCCTTTGGTGATCTCATTCACAACTGAGATCCAATTGAGAAAGCAAGTCCGAAACTGGTTCGGGTCCAGTCGACTGAATACTCGCCCAAAGGTATCGTGGGAAGGGATTCCGTTGGGCAATTCCAGAAACTGCTTGAGCCAGTCGTGTTTCGCATTTCCAAACGCCTCAACCGCCACCCAGCCATCCGCTCCACAGATGACAGCACAAATGGCAATGACTACAATGTCCAGCAACTTGTGGCGCTTGGTGCGGTCGATCCGGGGATCTTCCAAATCCGAAAAGTGATGCTCGATGGATGCAATGGGTTGTCCTTCCATGGGTATCCTCCTCATTTTTGCAGAAGGATACCTCAATCTTGGAAACTTTTCAACCCCGGCCTGAATTTAGATGCGATTGCCCTAGGTATCGCCAGGGGCACGAAAGCCCCGGAGCGTGCAGATTTGACGGCCAGATCGCTTTCTGCTAAAATCGAAGCGTGGCAAGTGGAGATTGAAGTACGACCGAGGTATCAGACATGATGGCGACTGGGGATCTGGTGTTCGTCGTGGTGGCATTGGTCATCACAATCATCTTCTCTGCCCTGGCAGAGAGAGCGGAGCAAGCGCTCTGGCGCCGCTGCCGCAGGAAACCTAACTGCCTGCAATTGCAGCGGCAGATCACGCTGGGCAAAGCCCATTGCAGATGACGTTCTTCCCAAGTGTTCGAAATCTACCAAATGGGTAGAACTTGCTGCCAATGTACATCACCGCGAGGACGTGAAACGTGATGCGTAAAACGCGATCCGTTTCACGTCTTACGTTTTACGACTCCCCTGAAAAAGGTCATTCAGCCACGGAGACAC
>DFBV01000166.1:1744-3214 GCA_002366755.1 Anaerolineales bacterium UBA3071 | reverse complement strand
CAAAGTTGTTCAGCAGCAAACGCAGAAAACGTTGATTTCTTGAGAGACACCTTAAGAATCCCCGTGCCCTCTGTGCCTCAGTGGCGAGTCTGGCAGTTCTTTCAGTGGAGTCGTTTCACGCTCTACGTTTTGCATCTGGTGCGGCGGTGATGCTTTCTCCCCGCCGGTGACCGAGCACTGTGCTCTCTCCATACCCGCATTTGACAAAGCGAACATCTGTTCGTATAATGGCAGCCAGCGGGAAAACGTCCGAAGCGAATGATCGGACAGGAGACGGGAACCGATGGATACTCATCAGAAGCTCGACTTGCTGGGTCAAGCAGCCAGTTTCGATGTCTGTGCGCCGTCGGGCCGCTCGGCGGCGATGGCGCGAGGGTGCGCGGAGCAGCCACCGGACGTTAGGCCCTACATCTCCCACGTGCAACTGCCGAGCGGGCAGAAGAAGCCAGTGCTCAAGGTGCTGCTCACCAGCTTCTGCGAGCGCAACTGTCACTACTGCGCCTTCCGCGCTGGGCGAGACCTGCCTCGCGCAGCCTTCACTCCTGACGACCTGGCCGCCGCGTTCGACCAGATCCAGCACCAGGGGCTGGTGCAAGGGCTCTTTCTCAGCTCCGGTGTGACCGGCAGCGTGCGCACCATGGACCGCATGATCGCCACAGTGGAGATCGTGCGCCAACGCTACGACTACCGCGGTTATATCCACCTCAAGATCCTGCCCGATGCCGAAGAGGCGCAGATCGAGCGGGCGGTACGGTTGGCAGATCGAGTCTCGGTAAACCTGGAAGCGCCGAATGCGGAGCGGTTGGCGACGTTGGCACCGCGCAAGGAGTTCGGCCAGGGCCTGATGGACCCGCTGCGTCGGGCGGCGAGAGCCATCGCCCGCGGGCAGGGCCGCTGGGCGAAGCTGGGGCTAACGACGCAGTTCGTGGTCGGCGCGGTGGGGGAAAGCGACCGTGAGCTGCTGACCACTACGCAGCGACTGTACGACGAACTGCGTCTGGCGCGGGCCTACTTCAGCGGTTTCAGCCCCATCCCTGACACGCCATTGGAGGAACATCCCCCTGCCCCTCCTGCCCGGCAGCACCGCCTATATCAGAGCGACTTTCTCATGCGCTACTACGGCTTTCGGTTCGACGAGTTCATCTTCGACACTGAGGGCAGCCTGCCGTTGAACATGGACCCAAAAATCGCCTGGGCCCAGGCGCATCCGGAACGCTTCCCCATGGAGGTCAACCGCGCCTCCAAGGCTACTCTGCTGCGGGTGCCCGGCATCGGCCCCGTCTCCGCCCGCCGTATCCTGCAGGCTCGTCAGCAAAGCAAGCTGCTCTTCCTGAGCGATCTGCGCAAGCTCGGTGTGGTGATTTCCCGCGCTGCTCCCTACGTCCTGCTGAACGGCAAGCGTCCGCCGCTGCAACTGAGCCTCTTCGCTTGAATTGGACGCGGACAAACGCGGAAGGCCGCGGACTCTGG
>DFBV01000166.1:0-1594 GCA_002366755.1 Anaerolineales bacterium UBA3071 | reverse complement strand
GACGACAACGGCTACTTCGAGCAACTGACCAAGGCAGTCTTCCGGGCTGGCTTTAGCTGGAAGGTCATCCGCGACAAGTGGCCCAACTTCCAGCGCGCCTTCGACGGCTTCGACATCGAGAAAGTGGCACGCTACGAGGCCCAGGATGTAGATCGGCTGCTGGCCGATGAGGGGATCGTCCGCAATGGCCGCAAGATTGAGGCCACCATCCACAACGCCAATGTGATACAGCAACTCATCGCCAAGCATGGTTCGTTCTACCACTACCTGCGCAGCCTGGATGGGCTGGACTACGCGGCCCGTCGCAAAGACCTGCGCCGCCGCTTCAGGCACCTCGGCCCCACGGGCATATTCGTCTTTCTCCACTGCGTGGACGAGAATGTGCCAAGCTGGGACGAGCGAAACATCTGATTGCGGATTGCGGAATGAGCAATCCGCATTCCGAAATCCGAAATTCCATGAGGGAACAACGATGACTCTCCAGCGTCTATTCGGGCGGGGGCTAGATCGGCTCGTCCTCGAGGCCATGATCGGACTGGTGAGCCGAGAAGAATACACTGTGGTTGACAAAATCCGACTCTGATGATATACTAATGGTCACTGCAAGAACCACATCGCTTCACATGTCTCCCCAGTAAAGAGGGGAAGGAGGTTGTCGCATGCGTGCCAAACGCTCTGTCCTCTTGGTCGCCACGTCCGTCATCCTCTGTTTGGTCAGTCTGTTGGCTGCAGGCTGCGGTGGATGGCGGGAAGCCCCATCTGCGGAGCCAGAACCACTCCACATCAACTTGCCGCGCCTGCACGTGATCTACGACGAGCAAGGTGAGCCCAGCATTCTGGGAATCGCCCTGAGCACGGCCGAGAGCGTGGTGCGATCGGATTTCGGCATGCTCCGCCTCTCGCCAGAGCAGGTTCAGCAATTGATGAACTGGAACATCCAACACATCGAGCTGGCCCTGACAGCGGATGGGCTGTTCGTTTTCGTGAGCAACAAGCCCCTGCCGTACCTGGCCTGGGATGAGCAAACCCTGGCCAACGTGGGAGCGATGGCAGACAAGCTGGATGTGCTACTGCCGTCCGCTGCTCGATTCGTCCGCCTGCAGAACGTCTTGCCCTTGATACTACGCAGCGTGGGGATGGGCATCGTCCTGGAGCTTCCCCTGGCTCCCAGCCAGGAAACCACTCCCTTCGAGGGTCACCCCAACGGCCTGCCAGTGACCCCGCCAGCGGAGGCCGCGGAGAAGCCGCTTACTCTCCACCTCCCCCTGCAATACGACCAGGCGGGGGAACCGTCTGTTGAAGGCATCAAGCTGCAGGAGCTGGGAAAACTGACGGGTCAGCCCGTAGCGATCGGCAAGCTGGATCAAGCCACCATGGGCACTATCCAGCAGGCCGAGGTCGAATCCGTGCTGGTGAAGATGGAGGCCAAGGGTCTCGTGCCCTACGTCAATGGCCAGCCGATGCCCTACATCGCCTGGGCGGACGAGCATCTGCTGAATCTGATTGATCTCATTGAGGTCACATCTCCTGACGATCCCATCCTGGGCAATCCTCACCTGATTGACCTTGTGCGCCGCGCCGTGCCGGGGGTCAA
>DFBV01000117.1 GCA_002366755.1 Anaerolineales bacterium UBA3071 | reverse complement strand
GAAGATGGCACGCCAACCGCCGCCAGCGCTTGGCCGCTGTGCTCACACGCCGATCCAGACCCTTCTTCATAAGCTCACTACTCACTCCAAGGAAACACCTCCCACAGATTCGGAACCTGCGGGAGGTTCGGAATCGAAGCAAACGTGTGTCAGCCAAGGTACGGCTGCACAGCCGCGACCACCTCGGGAAAATCGATACGCAACCTCTGCAGAGTCTCCAGCGTGGGGACGCCGTTCGGCGTCCAGCCGCGGCGCTCGTAGACCGCGTCGATCAAGCGCGTGTACTGCTCCTCACGGTACGCTCGCAGCACCGCCACTTTCTCTTCGATGCTCTTGCCTTCGGGCTCGAAGCCCACCAGTTCCTTGAGCTGCTTGTCGTACCGCTCGGCACGGGATTCGTACTCATCCACCGTCACCGGCCCCGCGGAGCGATAGGGGATAGCATCATGCTCGCGGGTGCCGAAGCCCACCCTCAAGTTGAAGACGCGCTGGAAGTTGTAAACCGCCTCTGACATGCGGACAAGGTCGTCGCCGCTCTTGATCTCCTCGCGGCCCGTCACGCCGGCGAAGTACTCGACGTAATTCTGCACGTGTTCAGGCACTTTGTTCGGCTCATCTGCCAAGGCATTATCGGTCGGCGTGACGTCGTTCCAGGGTAGCTTGCACAGGCCACACAGCCCAAACCAGGTGCGCCACATGGGGAAGTAGTGCAGCGCCTCCGCCTTGTCCTCGAAGGTGGGGAGTTCGTTGTTGACCATGTCCATGAAGATCAACCAGGCTTCGTCGTGCTGGGGACCCTTGTTGGCCAGGCCATAGCCGCCTTGCTGCGCCAGCGATTCCTTGCTCACGTACTCGGAGTATTCCATCCCCTTGGCCTCCATGCCGATGTCTTGCAGAAACTGGAGATCGGCCCCGTACTCCTCGACGAAGATCTGCTTCATGCGCCGGATGCCCTGCCCGGCGATCCTGCCGAAGCCCTCGCCGCGGGCCATATGATGCAGCAGCTCAATGGCCGCATCGGCGTTGCCGAACTTCAGTTCCAGGCCACCTGTCTTCTCCTTGTCCAGGACACCCGCTTCGTAGCACTCCATCACAAAAGCGGTGAGGGTGCCGAAGGAGATGGTGTCCAGCCCATAGGTATCGCAGTAGAAGTTGATCTCCAGGACAACATCGGGATCGAAGATGCCACAGTTGGAGCCTACCCCGGCGATGGTCTCATAGTCCGGGCCATCCACGCGCACCACCTGGCCCTTGTACGGCCCGGTGCGGACGGTGTATCCCTCCACGGTGTGGGAGCAGCCCAGCGTGCAGCCGTACCAGCAGCCATCGGGGATGCCCTGAGCGAAGCGCTTCACCCACACATCTCCGTTGATGCGGGAAGCGTCGGGGTGGCCACCATACTTGAAGTTGTTGGTGGGCAGGAGATCGTAGTCGCTCATGATCTGCACCAGGTAGGAGGTGCCGCGGCTGCGCATGCGGCACTGCTGCGGGTCATTGTCGCGGATCTCCTGGTGCATCTTGATGCCCACTTTGTCAATGCGGGACTTGTCGGCTGGATGGTTGGAATCGCCTTTCAGCCCCAGGTACTTGACCACCAGCGCCTTGATCTTTTTGTCCCGGAAGACAGTGCCTATGCCGCCGCGCCCTGCCTGCTTCACGCGCACGCCCTTGCGCCGCGCATCGTACAGGCTGAAGTTCAGACAGCCAATGAGGGCATGCTCGGCGCCCGATCCGGCGGAGACAGACGAGATGCCAGTTTTCTCATCTTCCCTGTCGGCGAACATCTCCACCATCCGCACGGCCAGTTCGTGGGTGTCCGCTGTGCCCTCTGGCGCTTCATAGATGAAGACCTTCGCCTGCGCGCCATCTATGTAGACAATGACGTCCTCTTCCGCCTTCCCCTGCAACTCAATGGCGTCCCAGCCAGCGAACTTGAGCAACGGCCCGAAGTAACCGCCAACGTTGCTGTCTATGATAGAGTGCGTGGTAGGAGAGATGGACACGACAAGCGACTTGCCCGAGCCGGGATAGGTGGTGGTGCCGCCCAGGGGGCCAGAGGAGATGACGATTTCATTGTCGGCGTCGTTCCACTTCGTACCGCCCGCCACGCCATGCCACAGCCGCCACAGCCCAAACCCCTTGCCGCCGACGAAGATGTCCTTCATCTCCTCCGTGACTGGCCTGCTCTCGATGGCGTTATCGGAGAGATTGACGTAGAGCGTGCGGTTCGTGTATCCTCTCTCAACCTCGGTCCGTTCGTAGTTGAACTCGGCCAGGACGTTCAGGTCTTCTCTCTTGATCCTGGTTGGTGATTCGGCCTTCATTGTTGATGCCTCCTTGCCAATTCAGGGGGAGCAACTACTCAGTCGCTCCCCACCTCGATGGCCGGGGGTTGTACTCCCGGCCCCTACGCTGCCGAAAGAGGGGGCGTCTGCGTCATCAGAGAAAGGGCCTGCCGACAGACGCTCAGGCTGCCGGAGTACAACTCCGGCAGATCAGGCAGTAGGGCTGAG
>DFBV01000188.1 GCA_002366755.1 Anaerolineales bacterium UBA3071 | reverse complement strand
TCAGAACCTGGTCTGGATAGCCAGCCATCCACAGCGCCCTGACCCCGTGCCATAGTGCAGCTACCGCGGAGTCCTGCCCGTAGACGAAGGCCAGTGAGTGGTGCTGCCGAGGGACGCATCTTCCCTCGCCACCTCCCGCCCACGGCCGCCGCCTTCGTCAGGACCGACGAAGCCCTCCTCCTCCAGCAGTTCCATCAACCGCGCCGCACGTGGGAAGCCAATGTGCAGCTTGCGCTGCAGAAACGAGGTGGACACCCTAGCGTGGTCTCTGATGAGTTCGAGCGCCTCGTCAAACATCTCGTCGCCCCGCGCCGCCTTCTCCAGCAGGCCCATCCAAGGATACGCTCCCTCGTCCGACGGCACCGGGCCTCCTTGTTTCCGCCAGCAGTTGACCACCGCACTGATCTCCCTGCCGGACACGAAACAGCCCTGCGCGCGCACCAGACTCGAAGCATCCGGAGACATGAAGAGCATGTCGCCTCGACCCAGCAGTCGCTCTGCCCCCGCCTGATCGAGGATCACCCGGCTATCCACCTGTGAGGTGACGGTGAAGGCGATGCGAGCGGGGAAATTGGCCTTGATCAGCCCTGTAACCACGTCCACGCTAGGCCGCTGAGTGGCGATGATCAGGTGAATCCCTGTCGCACGGGCCATCTGCGATAGCCGACAAATGCTCCGCTCCACCTCGTCGGCGGCGATCATCATCATGTCCGCCAACTCGTCTATGACCAGCACGATGTTGGGCAACGGATCCAGGTTCTTGCGCCGCCTGGCGATGCGGTTGTAGTCGTAGATGCTGCGTGCCTGGACGGCATGGAACTGGCGAAAGCGCTCGTCCATCTGCAGCATCAGCCACGTGAGCGCACCGACCGCATGCTCCAGTTGCACCACCACGGGGGACAGCAGGTGAGGGATGCCGTTGTAGGCGGGCAATTCCACCATCTTGGGGTCCATCAGCAACAACCGCAGCGTGTCCGGCGTGTTGTTGAGCAGCAGGCAGGTAACGATGCTGTTGATGCAGACCGATTTACCCGACCCCGTGGCCCCGGCGATGAGCAAGTGCGGCATCGTGGCCAGGTCCGCCGCTACCGGCTCGCCGGAGACGTTGCGGCCCAGGCCGATAGTCAGATTCGACCCCTTCGACAGGCGGCGAAACCCAGGCGATTCCATCACGCCCCGCAAGGCGACCAGCGATACTTTGTCGTTGGGCACCTCGATGCCCACGTAGGGGCGACCCGGCACAGGAGCCTCAATACGGATGGGAGAGGCCGCCAAGGCCAGCGACAAATCGTTGGACAGAGCTACGATGCGTCTCACAGACACCTTGCGCTCGTACACGCTCCCATCAGACCTGCGCCGGGTGATCGTTAGCGGCCGCACGCCAAACTGAGTCACCGTAGGCCCCTGCTTCACATCTACCACCCGCACGGGCACGCCAAACTCGCTTAGCGTCTGCTCGATGACCTCCGCCTTGTAGTCGGCGTTTGCATCGCCGAACTCCAGGCTGCGATCAGGGTGCAGCAGATCAAGCGGGGGCAAGCGATCGTCGCGGGGCCACTCGCGCACCTGTTGGGCCTGCCTGGGCTTCTTCGCCGCGATGGGCTTCCTCTTCCTCTTCTTGCTTGTCGCTGGACGAGGAGCAGGTGCTGCTTCCATTGAGCGAGGCCCCACTTCACCAGCTGCGTCTTCCATCCCGTGGTCTTCCTCGAGACCACCGGTACCTAGCATTGCCAGACCCGCAGCCACGAACGCCCACACATACTCGCGCCAGGCGGCAGGAGCCCAGTGCCACATCATCCACGCGCCCAGCGCGACAAAGAGAAGCAACAGTATCCGTCCCAGCAATGGCCCTGGCCACCCGACTAGCACGGAGCTGATGGCCCAGCCCACCAGTCCACCCCCTCGCCCCTGCTCCGCCCAAGCCAACGACACATCGCCGCCTTCCCAGCGATGCGTGAGGCCCAGCAGAGCCACCAGGGCGACCTCCAAGCCAACCAGCGGCTCCCAACCCAATGCGATCTGCAGTCGCTCGCCGGCAAGCATCACGCCAGCGCCAACCACCAGCACCAACGCCAACGGGTACGCGCCCCAACCCAGGAGGCGGCGTGAAACGGGCACCCAAGATACCCGGACCGCCGCCAGATCAATGATCACCAATACAGCCAGCAGAAGCAGAAGAAGCCCACCCTCCTCTCGGCCAAGTCGGCCAAGCGCCGGTGGCGACCAGCCGAAACGCTTCCTGCTCCGTGTAGACTTCTGCTTCCGCTTCTTGCTGTCTTCTCGCACACGCTGTGGGCTCATAGCTCACCGCTCGATTCGTACGAGCTCCGTTCTGTGTGACCAGGCTCCTGTGGTTGGAGTTCCCGATCACCAATCGCTGCCCCCTGTCGCCCAGGGGAGTGTGCTCGGCGCAAGCTCAATGCCAGACGGCGGTTGGCACTGTCAATGTCCAAAACGCGAGCAGTAACCTTGTTGCCCTCTTGCACCACCATGCGGGGATGCGTGAAGTTGCCATTGGCCAACTCCGAGATGTGAATCAACCCCTCCAACCCCTCTTCCAACTGCATGAAAGCCCCGAAGCTGACAACGTTGGTGATCACGCCCTGCACGAGCTGACCCACCGAGTAGCGCTCATCCACCAATGTCCAGGGATCCGGCGTCAGTCGTTTCAGGCTGAGAGCGACCCTGCGCTCCTGTTGGTTGACCCCGATGACGTACACCTGCACTTCAGCACCTGGCTGAAGCAAATCGGTCGGATGGGAAACCCAACCCCAAGACAGTTCGGAGATGTGGATCAACCCATCCACGCCGCCCAGATCAACGAAAGCGCCGAAGGGCCGAACATGAATCACCTGTCCGTTGCGGATCTCGCCCGGACGCAACCGGGCCAGCAACTCAGCACCATCGGGGCCTTTCTGCGCAGCCAGCTCAGATAAGATCAGGCGGCGACGGTCATGGTCAACCTCGATCACCTGCAGCTTCATCGTCTGTCCCACTCGCTCGTGGAGCACCCGCATCCGTTGGTCACTGCTGAGCAGCCGCGGCAAGCCAGAGAGTTGGGAACAGGGTACAAAGCCGTTCAAGTTGCCGAATCTCACCAGCAGCCCCCCTCGATTGAACTCCGTGACAGCCAACTCCAATTGAGCGCCCGACTCCAGTGCTTCCTGAGCGCCACGCCAATCCTGGTTCACAGCGGCTGCCGATGCCGCTGCCCCGGCAGCCGAGCCATTCTCTACTTCGTGAGGAGCTGTCTCCGCCGACTTTGCTCTTTCCTCCGCTTCCAACGATTCCGGCACTGCGGGGAGGGCCGACTCGTCGCTCAACAGCGCTTTCCAGTATGCCTCGTCCGTTTCGTCACTCCACTTGGCCGCTTCGTCCCATGCCATGCTGCCTCCTCCATGCACCTCTGAACATACAGTAAAACATGCCCACCAATCCTACACCTGACCAGTACCCAGTTGCGAACCGTTAGCTTGCAGAACCTCTGATACCTCCATGTCCACCAGGGCCCTGGCGACCTCGTCTATGGCCAGACGCTGTTTGCGATACAGATCCGATTC
>DFBV01000187.1:2540-7700 GCA_002366755.1 Anaerolineales bacterium UBA3071 | reverse complement strand
TTCGTGATCTGTGATCCGTGATCTGGTTCGTCTGCATCAGGAGAACTTGACAATGAGCAAGCAAAGCTTCACCTCCATGGCAGGGGCCAGGGCCGAAGGCGAGGCCCCAGAGATTGGCGTGGGCATGCTGGGCTATGCCTTCATGGGCAAGGCGCACAGCAATGCCTACAAGAAGATCCCCTATATGATGTATCCGCCGCCGGCGGTCCCGCGGCTGATCGCCATCTGCGGGCGCAACGAGGGGGCTGTGGCCGAAGCGGCGCGCCGTTATGGTTATGAGGGCTACTACACCGATTGGCGCAGGATGTTGGAAGATGACCGAATCCAGCTCTTCGACAACAGTGGCCCCAACAACATCCACGCCGAACCATGCATTGCCGCCGCTGAGGCGGGCAAGCACGTCTTCTGCGAGAAGCCGCTGGCTCGCACCGCCGAGGAGGCCAGAGAGATGCTCGATGCCGTCACTGAGGCGGGCGTCAAGCACATGGTGTCCTTCAACTACCGCTTCGTGCCCGCTATCCGCCAGGCCTATGATCTCATCGCCAGTGGAGCGCTGGGACAGATCTACCATTTCCGAGCTATCTACTTGCAGGAGTGGATCATGCCGCACTACGGCATACCCAAGATCTGGCGTCTGGACAAGGCACTGGCTGGCAGCGGCGCGCTGGGCGACCTGGGCGCGCACATCGTTGACCTGGCCCGCTTCCTGGTGGGCGAGATCAAGAGCGTGGGGGCCATGATGCGCACTTTCATCAAACAGCGCCCTCTGACCGACGGCAGCGGCAGCGGCAAGGTGGATGTGGATGATGCCTTTGTGGCCACCGTCGAGTTCGAGAACGGCGCGATAGGCACGCTGGAGGCCAGCCGGTTTGCCGGTGGCCGCAAGAACCACCAGGTGCTGGAGATCAACGGCGAGAAGGGCAGCATCCGCTTCAACCTGGAGCGCATGAACGAACTGGAGGTGTTCTGGGTGGGCGAGGAGCCCAAGGAGACGCAGGGCTTCCACAACGTGCTGATCACCGAAGGCTATCACCCGTGGTGGGAGAACTGGTGGCCACACGGGCACATCATCGGTTGGGAGCATACCTTCGTCCACGAACTGACGCACCTTCTGGACTGCATCGTCAACGACAAGGAGGTGGCTCCCTTCGGGGCGACCTTCGAAGATGGATACCGCGCCGCGGCCGTCTGCGACGCCATCGCCAAATCGGCAGAGAAGAAGAAACAGGTAGACGTCGAGTATTAGACTCCATCGAACGGCTACCCATTGCATCCTGCTTCCCATGTTCTGTTCCGTTTCTTCCGCTTTTCCGCTGACAAGCCATAGCCCGATGGGTTCTCCGAGGGAGGGAAGACCATGAGCGAGCTACCGATCACTCACATGACCCTGTACAAGCACGGCGTTGGCTTCTTCGAACGCCGCGCCAAGCTCAGCGGCGAGGAAGCGTCTCTCACCTTTCGCGTCGAGGAGATGAACGACATCCTCAAGAGTCTGACCGCCATAGACTGGGGCGACGGCCAGGTGCTGGGCGTTGCATATGCCACGCCGCAGAGCCGCGAAGAGCGGCTGGCCGGCTGCTCCATTCACCTGGGCGACACTCGCAGCCTGCAAGACCTGTTGGTCGGGCTGCGCGGGCGACGTGTGCGGCTGCTGCTCGATCAGCAGGAGACGCTCATGGGCACGCTGTTGGGCCTGGACGACGCGCTCCAAGAGCAACCGTTGGCCACGGCGCTGGTGTCGCTGCTGCTGGAGGACACCGATCAGGTGCAGGTTGTTCAACTAGGCCGCGTGGAGGGCGTCGAGATCCAGGACGAACGGGCCGCTGCCGACCTGCGCTTCCTCTTGCAGACGTCGCTGAGCCAGGAGAACTACCGCCAGGTGACCATCCGCCTGACGCCGGGCGAGCACGATCTATCGGTGAGTTACGTTGCCCCTGCGCCGACCTGGCGGGTCAGCTACCGGGTGATAGCCGATTCTGAGACTGAACAGGGCAGGGCCCAGGCATTGCTGTTGGGTTGGGGTATCTTTGACAACCGGCTAGAGGAAGACCTCGAGGCCATTTCCCTGTCGCTCGTGGCGGGGATGCCCATTTCCTTCGTTTACGACCTCTACACGCCTTTCACGCCTGAGCGCCCTGAGGTGAAGGAGGAAGCCCGGGTCGCCGCGGCACCTGTCGAATTCGGCCAGGCCGCGCCAGTCAGGGCGGCGCGTTTCAAATCTGCGGCGCCGGACATGGCCATGGATGCACCAGGATTGGGCATGGCGCTGGCATCTGCTCCGAGGCGAGGCATCACCCGGGAGATGTTGGAAGAGGCCGTGCCTGTGGACGCCGTCGGCGAAGACCTGGGCGAACTGTTCCAGTATGTCATCCGCACGCCAGTCACAGTGGGACGCGGCCAGTCGGCCATGGTGCCGCTTGTCTCGGCCAACCTCATCCACCGCAAGGATCTGATCTACAATGCCAGCAAGATGCCAAAGCATCCGGTAGCGACGTTGCGCCTGAAGAACGACACGGGCCTGACACTGGAGCGAGGCCCGGTGACCGTGTTGGAGGATGGCGAGTATGTGGGCGAGGCCCTCTTGCCCTTCACCGCCGCTGGTGGCGAAATCGTGGTGCCCTATGCCGTGGAACTGGGCGCGAAGGTGCGCGAAGAGAGCGGCTCCCGCAAGGAGATCCACGGGCTGAATATCAGGGGCCACTATCTCCACATCGAGGAGTGGCACATCCGCTGGCGGGACGTCCAGATCAACAACAGTACGAGTCAACCTCTCCTTGTCCTGGTGGAGCATCCGCGCACGGCTCACTACACTCTCTTCGACACGCGTTTGCCCAAAGAGCAGACTGACGCGCAACTGCGCTTCGAAGTGGAGGTGCCCAGCCAAGGGGAGACAACGCTGCGGGTGCAGGAGCATCGCCTCACAAAGCGTCGCGAGGAACTGCACAAGCAGTCGTCCCGAAAGCTGCAGGGCTACCTGAAGCGAGGTCTGTTGAGTCACCGAGATCACGGCGCGGTGAACGAACTGCTGGTACTGTGGGACAAGATCGCTGCCCACGAGCAGCGGTTGGAGAAGATCGAGAAGGAGCAAGCCAAGGTCTACAAGGCGCAGGAGCAGATCCAGGGCAACATGAAGGCCCTCGCCAAGACCGGCAAAGAGGGTGCTCTACGCGCCAGCTACGTGGACAAGCTGGAAGCCAGCGAGGGGCAACTGCAGGTCCTGGCGCAAGAGGAGTCCACCCTCAGGGCTCAGATCGAGAAGCTGAACCAGCAGATCGAGAAGAAGATCGGGGCCTGGGGGTAAGTCAGCGGAAGAGCGGAACAAGCGGAGAGGGGGACAAGGAAACGAGGAAACGGGGCAACGAGGAAACAAGGAAACAAGGCATCTGTGTGAAGCATCCTGCATACTTGTCTACCTTTTTCCTCCGCTCCTTCCGCTTCTCCGCTGACAGCTCAGTCAGACGAAAAGACAAGGTGACAACAATGGCGACGATGAAAGCCGTACTGTTCTACGCTCCAGGCGATATCCGCTTTGAGGAACTCCCGCGGCCCACCGCCGGACGCGGCGAGGTGGTGGTGCAGGTTAAGGCCGCCCTTACCTGCGGCACTGATCTGAAGACCTACAAACGGGGCCATCCGGTCATGATCCAGAAGGCCCCCACCGTCTTCGGACACGAGTTGGCTGGAGTGATCGCTGAGCTCGGTCCTGGCGTGGAGGGTTTCTCGGTGGGGCAGCGGGTGGTGGCGGCCAACTCCGCTCCTTGCAACCACTGTTTCTACTGCCGCAAGGGCCGCCATAGCCTCTGCGAGAACCTGGAGTTCCTCAACGGTTCCTACGCTGAGTTCATCACCATTCCAGCTCGTATCGTCAAGCAGAACCTCTTGCCTATCCCAGACGGAGTCACCTTCAGACAGGCGGCTTTGGTCGAGCCTCTCGCTTGCATCGTCCACGGCATCGAGCGGTCCAAGATCCAACTGGGCGACACGGTGTGCATCATCGGCCAGGGCCCTATTGGCCTGATGTTTACCCGCCTGGCCAAGCTCAAGGGCGCGCGGGTGATCGCCGTGGATCGAGTTCCCTTCAGATTGGAGAAGGCCCTTCAGTTCGGCGCCGACGAGATAGTGGCTGCCAGCGCCGTCCCGGACACGGTCGAGGCCGTGCTAAGCCTGACGCCAGAGTGGCGCGGTGTGGACGTGGCCATTGAGGCGGTGGGGTTGCCGGAAACCTGGGAGCAGGCCGTGGCCATGACCCGTCCGGGAGGGCTGGTCAACCTCTTCGGAGGCTGCAAAGCGGGCAGTCACATCAAGGTGGACACCCGTCGGCTTCACTATGATGAACTGGAGATCATAGGCGTCTTCCATCACACGCCGCGCTATATCCGCACCGCCCTCTCGCTCATCTCCAGTGGGCAGATTAACGCCGGTGCGCTGATCACCCACGAAATGCCGTTGGAGAGGCTGGAGGAGGCCCTGCAATTGGTGGCCAGCGGCGAAGCTCTGAAAGTGGCCATCGTGCCTTGATGGACGACGAATGACGAACGACGAAGGGAGGATTCGTCCTTGGTCTTTCGTCCTTCGTCGCTTCTCT
This sequence comes from Anaerolineales bacterium UBA3071, assembly GCA_002366755.1. Classification (GTDB taxonomy): domain Bacteria; phylum Chloroflexota; class Anaerolineae; order UBA3071; family UBA3071; genus UBA3071. The sequence goes on along the minus strand of DFBV01000187.1, from coordinate 3,115 downwards.
CTGGTACTTGGAGATTTGGGTTAGGAGGAACACATGGGCGTTATTCATCGCTACAAGGAGCAGTTTGATTGGGAAGGGGTGGAACTGAGTCGTTACCCACCCGAGCGGGACATGGAGGGGGTGAGCGTCAGGCGGCTCATCGGCCCAGCCGAAGAGGCCCCCAACTTTGCCTTGAGGTACTTCGAGATCGAGCCGGGCGGTTGGACTTCTCTCGATCAGCACGCCCATGACCACGGCGTGGTGATCATGAGAGGCCGAGCGCGGGTGCTTCTGGGCGAAGAGGAATTCGACGTCGGTTTCGGCGACGTGGTGTACGTCCCTGGTAACGAGGTGCACCAGTTCAAAAACGTCGGGGATGAGCCGCTGGGCTTCTTCTGCATCATCCCTGCCATGTAGGGGCGACCCTTGCGGTCGCCCAGGGTAACCGCAAGGGTTACCCCTACACCGACCGGAGGAAAGCGGGTGAAAGTTGCGCGATACTACAGCCGCCACGATATCCGCCTGGAGGAAGTGCCCGTGCCCAAAATTGGCGCTGGCGAGCTTCTGGTCCAGGTCAAGGCATGCGGGCTCTGCGG
>DFBV01000187.1:0-2407 GCA_002366755.1 Anaerolineales bacterium UBA3071 | reverse complement strand
TGCTCCCGCGGCTACTACACCCTCTGCGCCACCTTCAAGGCCACGCACATTGATCCCGGCGGCTTCGCCGAGGTCATCCGGGTACCCGCCCTGAATGTAGAGAGGGATGTGCTCAAGTTGCCGATGGACATGACCTTCGAGGAAGGCACCCTGATCGAGCCCGTAGCGACTTGTGTCAGGGGCATCGAACGTGCCGGTTTGCAGAAGGGCGACACGGTGGCTGTGCTGGGGGCCGGCGTGAGCGGCTTGATCTTGCTGCAACTGGCTCGGCTCTGGGGCGCGGGGATAGTCGCCGTGACCGATTTCGTGCCTTTCCGGCTAGAGATAGCCCACCGCCTGGGAGCGGATGCGGCCATCCATGCCGGTGAGGATGTCCTGGCCGTGCTGAAGGAGTTGAACGAGGGTCGCGGCGCAGACGTGGTTCTCGTCTCTGTGGGCAGTCTCAAGGCCATGGAGCAGGCCATGCTACTGGTGGAGAAGGGGGGAACCGTGCTCTTCTTCGCGCCCACTGCGCCAGGCGTCACGCTGCCCATCAGCCCGCACCGCCTGATGTTCGAAGAAGTGACCATCACCGGTACTTACTCCTGCACACCTCAGGAGACCCGGCTCTCCCTGAAGCTGATCCAGGCGGGACGGATCAATGTGAGGGATCTGATCACCCACCGCTTCGATCTGTCTGGCGTGGGCGAGGCCATCAACCTGGCGGCCCAGGCGCAAGAATCGTTGAAGATCATCATCACGCCTTGACTAATACCTAGCGCGGAGCGGATGGAAAACGTGAAGCGTGAAACGTGGGGGACGATCACGTTTCACGCTTTCTGTTTCATCTTGCGGGTGATATGGTGCAGGTTCAGCGTTTGCCGTGAACCTGGATGAAATAGGCGATGGAGTGGTCGTAGGTGCGCTCCGCCTCCGGGGGGAAGAGGCAGCCCGGCAGTTCGCCGTAGCGCCAGTGATAGGCGATGCAATCGCAGCAGAGCCCTTTGCGGCTGCACGGCTCGTAGGTGCAGGTGCAGCGGGCTACGTTCTCGTCCTGTTTGCATTCCACGCGTGCCATGGTGGGTATTGTCTCCCTTCACGTGAGCTTGCTACTGTCTGATCCGTGATGCCTGAAGCGTCGCCAGGAAGTCAGCGATGGCTTCCGTCACCACGGCGGGTTGCTCCAGCATGACCATGTGCCCCGCCTCTTCCACCAGCAGCAGTTGGGCGTTGGGGATGTGCTCGTGCAGGTACTCGCTGTACTTGGGCGGGGTGAGCCGGTCTTCCGTGCCGCCGATGACCAGCGTGGGCACGGAGATGTCGCCCAGGCGCTCGCGCACATCGAACGCGTCGCAGGCCCAGAAGTCCCCTAGCAGCACGGTCGGGTTGACCTCCAGCAGCGCTCGCAGGTAGAGCCGCTTGCTCCGATCACTGGCGCTCTGGCTGAGAGCCCAGTCGCAGATGAGTTTGGCCGTGGCGGGGAAGTCCTCTTGTACTCCCTGCAGGATGGATGGATGAACCTGCAGCCGTGCGCCGCTGGACACCAGCACCAGCCCTGCCAGCCGATCAGCGTAGTGCAGGGCAAACTCCTGCCCGATGGCTCCGCCCATGGAGTGGCCCACCAGCACGAAGCGGCGCAGCGACAGAGCCTCGGCCCAGGCGAGGATCATCTCGCTGTAGGCGGCGATGCTATCGTGCCCTTGGCCGCGGGAGTGGCCGTGCCCCGGCAGGTCCAGACCGTAGACGTCGGTGTCGCGCAGTCGCCGCAACTGTGGTGGCCAGTGCAGATGTGTGCCCCCTGCGCCATGGACCAGCACTAGAGGGGGATGTTCATCCTGTGCATCTCCGTCCCAGTCGCTGTAGAAGAGGTGTTCGTCGTTGATGGCGATGTAGGGCATGGATGCTCCGTTGTCGTTTGTTCAGGGAAATCTGTAGGGGCGGGCCTTGCGCCTGCCCGGTCGGGGCGACCACACTTGCTTGCGGTTCGGCCCACAGCAAGCTGTGGCGTCCAGGGAGGGGCAGGCCTTGTAGCTGCCCGTCTGGGGCAACTCAAGCGATCGCTCCTTGTCACTGCCTCTTCAGCAGGAGTCCTCTCCCCCTGACAGTGACAAGATAGCGAGGGTTCTGAGGATACGGCTCGACTTTGAACCGCAGCCGACTCACCAACTTGTCTATGCGACTGTCATCCACCTCAGTTGGGTATTCCATTCCCCAAACCACTTCCGCGATCTGACGCCTGTCACAGATTTCGCCCCTGTGTTCGTAGAGAAACGTGAGCAGTCGGAACTCCGAGCTGGTCAAGGGTTCCAAGAGTGTCCCGTCGACCCACACGTGACCGGCCTTCACATCAAGCCATAGATCAGAGTGATCTGACCGATCAGGTTGCTTGTGCTCATCTGTCGAATCCAGTGTCCCGCCCGCGCCCTCC
>DFBV01000157.1:1128-17769 GCA_002366755.1 Anaerolineales bacterium UBA3071 | reverse complement strand
ACAAAGCGACCGTCCTCATCCAAGACAGCACTCGCCTGAGCGATCGTGTAGCGATCCTCGTCAGTGGCCGCGAGGTAGTCGATCCTATCCGTGGCCCTGGGCACAACTCTCACCTCAGGTATCCGTTCGCCCAGTTGAGCGATGCGCTCGGCAAGCTGATGATCCACCAATGTGCCCGCTTCGGCGATGACCTCGCCAGAATCGGGAGCCATCACCGACTCCCTGAGCACCTCACCGACCAACTCTTCTCCCTTATTGGGCATGCTGCGGATTACGCGCCGATAGGGACTCTCGACAAAGCCGTACTCGTTGACACGAGCATACGTTGCCAGGCGTCCAATGAGGCCGATGTTGGGCCCCTCAGGCGTTTCAATGGGACAGATGCGACCATAATGCGAGTGATGCACATCGCGTACGTCGAAGCCAGCCCGTTCACGTCGCAAGCCCCCGGGGCCCAAGGCCGAGAGCGTGCGCTTGTGGGTCAGTTCCGTCAGAGGATTGGTCTGATCCATGAACTGGCTGAGCTGGCTGGCCCCGAAGAACTCACGCAGGGCTCCGGTAATCGGCCTGGTATTGATCAGGCTGGCTGGGGTGAGCTGTTCAGGGTCTCGGGTGGACATCCGCTCCCGCACCATGCGCTCCATGCGCAGGAGACCAATTCGAAAGCGATGCTGCACCAACTCGCCCACTGTCTTCACCCGCCGGTTGCCCAAGTGATCAATGTCGTCAGCGCTATCAACCCCGTTGTTGATGAGGATCATCTGCTCGACGAGCTTGACCAGATCCTCATTGGTCAGGCTGAGGGTGTCCAAGGGGACGCTCAGACCAAGACGCCTGTTCAGCTTGTAGCGCCCCACCCTGCCCAAGTCATAACGCCTGGCGGTGAAGAACAGACTCTTCAAGAACTTCGTGGCATTATCCAGTGTGGCGGGATCGCCAGGCCGCTGCTTCTTGTAGAAGTGCAACAGCGCCGCTTCTGCACCCGCAGCGGAATCCGCGCGGCTGGGCGTAGAGGTGGGATCTTTCGCCAACGTCGAGGCAATGTAGCTATGCTCGGGCATGTTGTCCACGTGGGCAAAAAGTTCCAGCAGTTCCTCGTCACTGCCATAGCCCAAAGCGCGTAGAAGCGTGGTGACTGGCAGCTTGCGTTTGCGGTTCACCTTGACAGAGATGATGTCACGCTTCGATGTATCAAACTCCAGCCAGGCCCCGCGGTCGGGGATCAACTTGGCCATGCACAACCTACGCCCGGTCCTGCGATCCTCATCGACAGTGAAATAGGCCCCCGGCGAACGTATGAGCTGGCTCACCACCACCCGTTCTGCCCCGTTGATGATGAAGGTGCCCTGGGGAGTCATGAAGGGAAAATCGCCCATGAAAACGTCCTGCTCGATGACCTCTCCCGTGTCCTTGTTGATGAGGCGTGTGTTGACATGCAGCGGGATAGCATATGTGATGTCGCGATCACGGCACTCGTCCATGCTGTATTGAGGATCACCAAAGGAAAACTCACCAAAGTGAAGCTCCATGTTCTTGTTGAAGCTCACTATGGGTGATATCTCGTCAAACAGCGTCCGCAATCCTTCTTCCCGGAACCAGCCATAGGAGTGGTGCTGAACCTCGATGAGCGCAGGGAGCGGCATGAGGTCAGCAATACGGGCATAGGACTTGCGTGCCAGACGGAGATTGCTCTGATTCATCAAACACATACCCCCTCTATTCATCCAGTTGCTTGAGTACTCAAGACAGGCCCGCTCTCAAGCACGTGACGCGGTTGTCCCGTTTTCGGGAGCAGACCATGTTGTTGAACAGGTGATACCGATGTAGCAGGCCAATGGGACTCAGCACCTCGGGGAACCCACAGCAGACGTACGTGTCCGCCACCCTGGCCTGGGTCTGGCTTCTCGGTGGCGATGGAGATGGCGGCTGATTGAAAGCAACGCTCACTGTCCTCAAAGCGTGCAATTATGGAAACCCGCAACAGTAAACCGTAATTTCATAGTATAGCACTGTTCTTGCATTCTGTCAAATTCACCATAGCCCCTCGTGCGGGAGCACCGCTTCCACGTGCAAGCTCGACCAAATCCCCATCAGTCACCCTGTTCCCCGCTCCCGACCAACACCCGTCGGAGATACTGGCCCGTGTACGATCTCTGCATCCCCGCTATGTGTTCAGGCGTGCCCTCGGCAATCACCTGACCACCCCCATCTCCCCCCTCTGGACCCAGATCAATGACCCAATCAGCATACTTGATCACGTCCAGATTGTGCTCAATGACGATCACAGTGTTCCCCTGATCAACCAGATGCGCTAGCACCGCCAGCAGTTTCTCAATGTCAGCGAAGTGCAGACCAGTCGTAGGCTCGTCCAGAAGGTACAGGGTGCGGCCGGTAGCGCGACGGCCTAGCTCTCGGCTCAACTTCACCCGCTGTGCTTCGCCACCGCTCAGCGTGGTCGCCGGCTGCCCCAGCCTGATGTATCCCAACCCGACGTCATGGAGCGTCTGCAGCTTGCTGCGGATGCGCGGTATGTTCTGGAAAAAACGCAGCGCTTCCTCAACGGTCATGTCGAGCACATCGGCGATGTTCTTGCCCTTGTAGCCAATCTGCAGAGTCTCGCGATTGAAGCGCCGGCCAAGGCACACTTCGCATGGCACCCAGACATCGGGAAGAAACTGCATCTCGATACGAATGGTTCCATCACCATGGCACGACTCGCAACGCCCACCCTTGACGTTGAAACTGAAGCGGCCGGGCTTGTAGCCCCGCATCTTGCTCTCAGGCAGAGAGGCAAACAGCTCTCGGATGTAAGTGAAGACGTTGGTGTAGGTTGCTGGATTGGAACGCGGTGTCCGCCCGATAGGAAACTGATCAATGTTGACCACTTTGTCCAGGTTTTCCAGGCCCAGGATGGTGTCATGGCGCCCCGGCCTGTCCCTGGTAGCACGGTACATGCGCTGCGCCAGCGCTTTGTACAGTACCTCGATCACCAGACTCGATTTTCCGCTGCCACTGACGCCGGTCACGCAGATGAATTCGCCCAGCGGGAAGCGCACATCCACGTGCTTCAGGTTGTTCTCCGCTGCCTGCTTGACGATGAGGTACTGCCCGTTCCCCGGACGGCGCGCCGCCGGCACGTCTATGCATCGCTCGCCGCGCAGGAAAGCACCTGTGATGGACTCCTGGCAGGCTTTTATCTCCTCCAACGACCCAGCACAGACCACCTCACCGCCATGCTCGCCAGCGCCCGGTCCCAAATCAATGATCCAGTCAGCGGCGTGCATCGTCCCCTCATCATGCTCGACCACGAGCACCGTATTGCCCAGGTCACGCATCCCCTGGAGAGTGCGGATCAAGCGCGCATTGTCCCGCCGATGCAGACCTATGCTTGGCTCATCAAGGATGTACAGCACTCCCATCAGTTGCGAGCCAATCTGCGTCGCCAGGCGGATACGCTGTGCCTCACCACCCGACAGGCTCGCCGCGCGTCGATCCAGAGTCAGATAGTCCAGACCTACATTGACCATGAAGGATAGACGATCACGCAGTTCCTTCAAGACCTGGCGGGCAATGGCGTATTGGCGATCTGTCAAGGGAGAACTGGCGGGCCTGGTGAGACTGGGAGTGGTGGAGGCCACACTCGCCTGCCCCAGCCTTCCAGTCGCCTCAAGTCCCTGCAGTCCCTCAATCCAGCGCAGTGCCTCGGTGACACTCATTTGAGTCACTTCGTGGATGTTCTTTCCAACTATGGTGACCGCAAGCGCTTCGGGGCGCAGCCTCCTGCCTTCACACACTGGGCAGAGGCGCACAGACATGAAGCGTTCTAGCTCGCCCCGAACGTAGTTGGACGACGTCTCCCGATAGCGCCGTCGCAGATTGGGGATGACCCCCTCGAACGCGGTCTGATAGACATGCTCGCGACCTTCAGAGGTGCGGTAGGGGACAGTGATCTTGTCGCCGCGGCGGCCACCATAGAGAATGATCTCCTTCTGACGAGAGCTCAACTCGATCCAGGGGGCATCGTAGGGAACGCCATAGTGCCGACAGGCAGCCCGCAGGATCTGGCTGTAGTAGCTCTGCTCATTGTGCTGACGTATGCCCCAACCAGGCGCCCGCAGCGCTCCCTGAGCTAGACTTAGCTCCGGCTGAGGGAAGAACGCCTCAGAATCGAATTCCATCTGCGTGCCCAGCCCGGTGCAGGTGGGACATGCCCCATGAGGGCTGTTGAAGCTGAAGGTGCGGGGCTCGATCTCGGGCAACGAAATCCCGCACTGCACACAGGCGAAATGCTCGGAAAAGAGGCGGTCGCGTGGCTGCTCCGGATCGGTTACGTCGCTGACCAATACCATGCCTGCCCCGAGCTTCAGCGCTGTCTCCACGGAGTCGGTCAGGCGGCTGATATTGGTGCCATCACTGCCGTCGCGTCGCATGACTAGCCGATCCACCACCGCCTCAATGGTGTGGATCCTGTAGCGGTCGAGCTCGACCTCCTCGTCCACATCTCGCACCTGGCCATCTACCCGCACGCGCACGTAGCCCGCCTTGCGCACATCCTCGAATACCGCCTTGTGCTCACCTTTGCGGTCTTTGATCAGCGGAGCCAGAATTTGGATGCGGCTGCCCTCGGGCATGTCCACGATGGCATCCACAATCTGTTGGGCCGTCTGTTGACTGATGGGCTGGCCGCACTGGGGGCAATGCGGCTGTCCCACGCGGGCGTACAGCAACCGTAGGTAGTCGTAGATCTCCGTCACGGTGCCCACAGTGGAGCGGGGATTGCGACTGGCTCCCTTCTGGTCAATCGAAATGGCCGGACTCAGCCCTTCGATCTGGTCAACATCCGGCTTCTCCATGCGGCCCAAGAACTGGCGAGCGTAGGCGGAGAGCGATTCCACATAGCGACGCCGCCCCTCGGCGTAGATCGTGTCGAAGGCCAGGCTCGACTTACCCGAACCGGACACACCGGTGATGACCACCAGCTTGTCGCGGGGGATCTCCACGTCGATGTTCTTCAGATTGTGTTCCCGTGCTCCCCGGATGATCAACTTGTCCTGCGCCATACTCGCCCACTGCCAGTGCAAATCCGAAACCCGCACATGCCCATTGGTCGTGCCCCAAGGGTTGGTCGCTTGTTGATGCAACAATCTCACATTATAGCACGATACGCTGCACCGCACAAACCACACCCTTCACTCCCGCGAGGGATTGTCCTTGGGGACAGGCTTGCGTAGAACTAAAATCAAGCGTGGCTAGCGGTGCGGGGCAGTGCGCTCCGGCGGCGGAGCGTCAGGAGGGAGCAGGTCAAACAGTCCTTCAAAAGAGGGACGCAGGTATGGGGGCAGGAGGCGGATATCGGCCATGCAGCCGGAGGCCAGTCCAGCGAACGTTTCCCAATCGTTACGGTCGCGCAGAAAGCCAGGGAAGCCCTCATCTGGCAGGCCGTGGACATAGCCACGAGCCAGCCTGGCAATGCGGGCGAAGCTGGGATCGGTTTCCTCGGCAGCCTGCACCACGGCAGCGAGAAGCGCGGCCTCCCGACCGGCGCGGCGAGCATCCCACCAGGCATGGGCCAGCTCGTGGATGGCTGCCTCGTACTGACCAGTGTTGAGCAGCACTCGATTCTCGCCAGGGAAGAAGAAACCCCCGCCCTGTGCGCTAAGCCGGTCTTTGATCTCCACCCGAACGTGCTCACGCAGCCAGCGCTGCGCCTGGATGCCGAAAGGGAAAAGATCGAACAGCTCGTCGAGAAAGCCATCGGCAGAAGGCTCAGCGACAGCACCGCGCCGTGTCAGCCATAGGTCAATGAAAAACGCCCGTGTACAGTGCAGCAGCTTGCGCATGTGATTGCCTTCACCTCGTTCATGAGTCGGACACAGGTTACCACAGAAAGGCAGCGGGCGCAACTGGATATCGGCACACATCGTTGCCCAGGAGACCTTCAGGAGCAGCAAGGCTTCGATGAGTGCACACGTGGGCACGATGGAGTTGCCCCTGTGTTCAAATTGTGGTAATATGACAACATCGCCATACCGGCAACCTTCACCGCCACGCTGAGCGGGCCGGCCATCTTCGCCGACGGCAACCAGGTACCCACCGTCAATATCGGCGCTGCCAACGGCAGCTACACCCTCCCCCTGAGGCCGGCAGAGGGAGCCACACCCGGCACCGCCTTCACCCTGGAAGTCACTCTGGCCGGTCTGCGGCTGGAGCGTGTGGGCACTATCGCCCAGGAGCTACACCTGGCGCTGGTGCTCAAGACTACTGATGGACAGCTTTCCGCTTGATACACATCGTGCTATACTTGTGGCCGACCAGCTTGATGCCTCACAGTTATGCAGGGAGGGATGAACATGACCGTCCAGACGATAGCCATTCAAATGTCTCCACCTTTGTACCGCCGTCTCAAACGGCTGGCCGAACTGACCCGCCGCCCGCTGGAAAACGTGGTCGTGCAAACGCTCGATTCCAATGTCCCGCCTTTGCCTGATGATTTGCCAGCCAAGATGCGCGGTGACCTGCTGGCACTGGAGGATCTGAACGACGATGCTCTCGGGCAGGTTGCTCGCAGCACGGTCGGCCCAGAGCAGCAGGAGCAGATCAGCCTTCTGTTGGAAAAGAACCGCCTGGGAACCATCACCGAATCTGAACGTGTTACGCTGGCTCAGCTGCGCCAGGAAGCCGATCAACTGATGCTACGCAAAGCCTACGCCTATGTGCTGCTTAAGTGGCGTGGCTACCGGCTGCCGACGCTGGCCGAACTGCAAGCGCAGGCCTGACGCCTTGCGGACGGGCCACAGTGGTGGCTTTGCGACTCAACAACGAATACGTCGTTGAAGCCCGGCGTTTCTGGGTTGAGGCCGGATGGTGGCCACCGGCTGACTGAGCCCTGACCGTTCTCGACGTTCCCAATACACGCTGACAGCAACGTCGGCCACAGCGCGAACGGTATCGTCGTATTTCGCGAGTGGCGGCATGCCACCCCAATCAGGTACAACGTGGCCTTGATTAAAGAGACAACAATGTCTATCGCCAACACCCAAACCAAGACAGATCACGATTTCTATCTATCTCGAATCAGAGCGATATTGGACCAGGTTCTCGGTGATTGCGAGAGATATCTGTTCGGCTCACGCGCGACGAACAGGTATAGGGATGTTTCCGATTTTGATATCGGCGTGCTCGCTTCCAAAAACATAGACCGGGAACTTAGCATCGCCAGAGAATTGCTGGAGGCGTCCAACATCCCACTCACCGTGGATCTGGTTGATCTCAGTGCAACGTCAGAGGAATTCGCTCGCCAGGTTCAAGAAGAGGGAATCCCGCTATGAAAAGGCTAAACGGCAGGCTGGCTTCCTGTCAGCGTGCTATCTCCACGCTGGATGAAATCTTGCGAATGCCAGTCAACGTCATCGTTCGTGACGCCTCTATCCAGCGCTTCGAGTACTCATTTGAAAGCCTGTGGAAACTGCTGAGAGCATATCTCGACCAACATGAAGGAATCGTCTGCCACTCGCCTAAAAGATGCTTCCGCGAAGCGCTCACGGCGGGCTTGCTTTCTGTAAAAGAAGCCGAGACTTGCCTGATCATGACCGATGATCGCAACCTGACTTCCCACACTTACATCGAGGCTATTGCCGAGGCTATCTACCGCAAGCTTCCCTCGTACCAGGAGGTGATGAATCGTCTGCGGGCAAACATCCAGGTCCGTATTGAACAGGAATAGAGCGGTTGCCGGATAGGATCTGCCAACGGAGCAACCCGGTCAGCAGGCAACAGCGGCAACTTCGGCCACGGCAAGGTGCCCACTCAGTCACCAACTCACCAACGTACCAATGTACCAATGTACCAACCTACCATACCCGAAGCAGGTGGCGGGCTGCCACCCCAATCAGGGACAATGTAGATCCCTGGAAAGGAGACAAGTACAACGATGTACAAGAAGCTATTCATCCCCGGACCCACGCACGTCCGGGACGAGATCCTGGAAGCGATGGCCACCCCCATGATCGGCCATCGCTCCAAAGAGTACGTGGCCTTGCAGGCCGAGGTGATTACCAAGGTTCAGAGACTCCTCTACACCGAGAAGCGCATCTTTCTTTCCACTTCTTCTTCCACCGGCTTGATGGAAGGAGCCGTCCGCAACTGCGTGGCCAAGAAGTGCCTCAACACCGTCTGCGGTGCTTTCTCCAAGCGCTGGCACCAGATCACGCTGGCCAACGGCAAACCGGCCGACAAGATCGAGGTCCCTATGGGCCAGGCGATCACGGCGGAGATGGTGGACGAAGCGCTTTCCAGCGGCGAGTACGACGCCATCACCGTGGTGCACAACGAGACCTCCACGGGCGTCTTGAATCCGCTCTACGAGATCGCCGAGGTGGTGAAGAAGTACCCCGACGTCTGCTTGCTGGTGGACGCGGTGAGCTCTATGGCCGGGGCCAAGATCGAGGTGGACAAGCTGTCCATTGACGTCTGTCTGGCTGGCGTGCAGAAGTGCTTCGCCCTGCCGCCCGGTCTGGCGGTGGCCTCGGTCAGCCAGAAGGCGCTGGATCGCGCCGCCCAGGTAGAGAACCGCGGCTACTACTTCGATTTCCTGGTCTTGCAGAAGTATCTCGACGAGCGGGGCCAGACACCGGCCACGCCGGCCATCTCGCAGATCTTCGCCCTGAACAAGCAGATGGATGACATCCTGGCGGGAGGACTGGAGAACCGCTGGCAGCGCCATAAGGAGATGGCCGCCTTCGTGCAGGGCTGGGCACGCCAGCATTTCGGCCTCTACTCGGACGAACAGTACCTGTCGCCGACCGTGACCAACATCCACAACACGCGCAGCATCAGCGTGGCCGACCTGAACGCGGAGCTAGGCAAGCGGGGAGCGATGATCTCCAACGGCTACGGCTCTCTGAAGGAGACCTGCTTCCGCATCGCCCACATGGGCGATCTGACCCTGGCCGACCTCGAGTGGCTCACGGGGCAGATCGAGGACATTTTGGGGCTGTAGATTGGGAAACAAGTACGTCACAGAGAGGAGACACAGCAATGAGAGTATTGATTTGCGACCCTACTGCCCCCGGGGCCACCGAAAAGATGCGGGCCGCGGGGATCGAAGTGGACGTGCAGGATGACATCACCGCCGACGAGCTTATGGAAGTGCTGCCCGCCTACGACGGAATGGTGGTGCGGAGCCGCACGAAGGTGCGAGCGCCAGTCATTGACAAAGCCAAGAACCTCAAGGCCATCGTGCGTGGTGGCGTGGGCCTGGACAACATTGACGTGGACTACGCCCGCTCCAAGGGGATCGCCGTGATGAACACGCCATCGGCCAGCTCCGCCTCGGTGGCGGAACTGACCATCGGCTATCTCCTCGCCCTGGCGCGGCGGATCCCGGACGCCACTGCCTCCATGAGGGCCGGCCAGTGGGAGAAGAAACCGCTCAGCAAGGGATCGGAGATCGCCGGCAAGACCCTGGGACTGGTGGGTTGCGGCCGCATCGGGCAAGAGGTAGCCAAGCGAGCCTCCGCACTGGGCATGGATGTGGTTTTCTACCGCCGCACGCCCACCGAACTGCCCCATGCCAGGCAGGTCCCTCTGGATGAACTGGTGCGCGCCGCCGACTACATCTCGCTGCACGTGCCCCACACTCCGGACACGCACCACATCATCGGTGCAGCAGAGTTCGACAAAATGAAAGCTGGCGTATACATCATCAACTGTGGACGCGGCGGCACGCTCGACGAGGAAGCGCTGTACGAGGCCGTTGTCTCCGGCAAGGTGGCCGGGGCGGCGCTCGATGTCTTTGCCGACGAGAAGGAAGATCGAGGCAAGAAGCTGTTCGCCCTGCCGCAGGTCATCGGCTCACCGCATATCGGAGCGGGGACCAAAGAAGCTAAAGCGCGTGTCGGCGAGGAAGTGGCGGACAGAATGATTGGCTTCTACCGGGAGCATTTCTAGNNCTGATCACTCTGAGAAAGGAGCAACTGTGGCCAGAATTAAGCCGTTTCGCGGCGTGCGCTACAATTCCGAACAGTTCGACGACATGAGCGTGGTCGTCAGCCAGCCCTACGACAGGGTGCGCTACGGACTGCAGGACAGGTACTACGCCCTGAGCGACTACAACATCGTGCGCGTCATCAGGAACAAGGAACAGCCAGGCGACGAAAAGGCCAACAACGTCTATACGCGTGCCCGTGATACCTACGACCGTTGGCTGAGAGACGGTGTGCTGGCTCGCGAGAAACAGCCTGCTCTCTACGTCTTCCATCAGACCTTCGCCACCCCAGGAGGCGAGACTTCGACAAGCTCAGTCGGGGCGACGCGTACCCACAAGGCCTTCATCTGTGCGCTGGAACTGACCACCTTCGACGAGGGCGTGGTGCTGCCCCACGAGCGCACCCACGCCGGCCCCAAAGTGGACCGCCTCAACCTCCTGCGAGCCACGGAGGTCAACTTTGGGTTGATCTTCATGGTGTATCCCGATCCGGGCAACAAGGTGAACGCTCTGCTGGACGCGGCCGTCGCCGGTCGCCAGCCGGACGTGGACGTGGTGGAACTGTTCGAGAAGGATGTGCGCCAGCAGATGTGGGCAGTGACCGATCCCAAGGTGATCGCTGCCGTGCGGGCGGAGATGGCCCCCAAACGCAATCTGATCATCGCCGATGGTCACCACCGTTACGAAACGGCCATCAACTACCGCGACGAGATGCGAGCCCTGCATCCGGATGCCCCGGCCGATGCCGCCTTCAACTACCGCATGGTCACGCTAGTGAGCATGGACGATCCGGGTCTGACCATTCTGCCTACGCATCGAGAGATCTACGGCTACGAGGAAATGAGACCCGACGAGATACTGCAGCGAGCCGCGGAATACTTCACCGTCACGCCCATAGCCAGCAAGGATGCCTGCCTGGCGGCCATGGCTGAGCACCAAGCCGAGCACGCCATCGGCTTCTACGCTGGTGGGCCGTACTACATGCTGGTGCTGAAGGACGAAGCGCTGCTGGATCAGCTCATTCCCGAAGACCGGACGCTCGTATGGAAGTCGCTGGACGTGAGCATCCTGCACCGCATCCTGCTGGAGCAGGTGGTGGGCATTCCGCGGGAAATGATAGATGCCAAGGACAAGGTGCGCTATCATCGCGACCCGCAGCTTCCCATTGACGCTGTGGACGCGGGAGAGGCGAACTTCGTCTTCTTCCTCAATCCAACACTAATGATGCAGGTCAAGACCTGCACCGAGATGGGAGAGAAGATGCCGGCGAAGTCCACCGACTTCTATCCCAAGGCCATCTCCGGGTTGGTGATGTGCCCGGTAGGCGCCGGCGAGCGGTTAGGGTAGGAACCCCAGATTTCACGGATTGCACAGACGGAAAGAGCCCTGTCCAAGACGACTTGAACAGGGCTCTTTTGCTTCTGCTCCAATGTGTGGGCTCGTCAAGCCGCACTGTCAACGAGACTCAATAGATCCAGATTCGCTCCTGCCGGACTGCCAAGTGCGGCAGAAAGGCAATGGACTTGGCAGTCCACCGCGAGCCTTCTGGATCTACAAAGGCTGGCGCTATTCGCTGCCATCCAATCGTGCGCGCAAGAAAGCGAGCAGGTTCTCGAACACCTCCGCCTGCCATACAGCATCGTCGAGAGCATGGTGGGTATGGGGCCGATCGGGCAGAAATCGTTTGTCGATCCTCCGTTTTGACGTACCGCCCCAGTCGCTTCCGACAAGACCCATGTAGAAAGCCTTGATGTCCAAGCCACTGACACCGAAGGGGTCGCGGCCCAGGAAGCGCAGGAAGTAGCAGTGCGTGAACATCCAGTCGAATGGGGCATTGAAGGCAACGAAGACCGGCATGTTCCCTGGCGGAGTAACCTCTCCAATCCACCGTTCGAAGTCGGCCATGGCCACGGCAGGGTCGGTGCCGTGTTCCCAGAGATAGGACAGCGGCAGACCAGCGACCTGCAGCGCCTGCTCATCGTAATTGCCATTGACCGGCTTAAGCTCAACGTAGAAGTTGCTTTCTACGTGGCCCACCACGCAGGCGCCTATCGAAAGCATACTGTACTCGCCGGGGATGGGGCCCGCGGCTTCAATATCTACGGAGATGTAGGTTTCCTCTTCCATTCTGTTTAGACCCTCGGCGACAGGAGAAATCAGGCCATTCTCGCTCCAGCCTGTAACAGCTTTTCGATCTCGGCGACGAACTGCTGGGCATCATGCCAGCATCTTTCGGCCCTGTCACGATCAGCTATCCAGTACACATCGTAGTCCGATTTCTGACGCCAATCAAAGCCTTCGATGAGCAGTCTGTGAGAGACGGGATCCAACTTGCCGCTCTTGACGTACTCACGGCCAATGGCAGCCACCACGGCTGAGTGTTTGGTAACGTCAACACCATCTCTCAGCAACAGGGCCTTGGCCGCGTAGAACATGGCGTAATACGCACGAGAGATCGCTTCAGCGAAGAGCAAATCCTCGATGAGCGTATCCCCGGCCTTGAGGCTGGAGCGGGCTTTGTCCATCCACCGCTGGACTTCGTCATCTACGCGCTCGGCCACAAGATCCTTCCTTCACGCTCGACGTTCTCCCAGAAGGATGCCCTGTGGCGCCTCAGTCGCTCCTGATATTGGACATCGGCGATATACAGGGAGAAAACGTGCGAGAAATCAGCATCCCACATGACTCGATAGGCAACATCGTAGACCCTCTTCTGCAGCGCTTCAGGCGCGTGACGCAGGGTAACGAAAAGGTCAACGTCGGAATCGGGCTTGGCGTCGCCTCTGGCATGAGAACCATACAGAATCAGCGATACCAGCTCGTCCCCCAGCTCCTGTCGCAGTTCGCGTGTGAATCGGCCTAGAGTTTGGGTAAGCTGAGCTTGCATTTCACCCCTCCATCCTCGCTAGGCGCATTATACCACGCCACCTGCGCTTCTGGCAACCGAGCAAGGAGAGTAGCAGGGCAATAACGACCAAGCCAAACCCCAACGGCATGAGCCACAACCCCCAACCAAGGGTCACGGTCCGGCCGTAGACGGCGTCAACCGCTGGACGCACTCGCAGGAACTGCCACACAGGGACCACCGCCGCGGCCAGGGCCAGCAGCAGTGTGGTTGCTTCCAGCAGCGCGGGCGGCAGACGCCGCAACAGCGGGTGAAGGAGGACGAGCGCCAGGCAGAAAGCGATAGCCGCCGCCTGCAGCCGGAACTCCGGCGTCAGCAGAAGCTGGGGCGTCCAGGCGGGCGGAAGCATGGAGAGAGCAACGGGGACGGCCAACAGTACCAGCAGCCAGCGCAGCGACCAGGGATAGCGCCACCTGCGGTTGGCGGCAGCGAACACCAGCCCCAACGCCCCGGCCACCAGCGGCAAGTAGAACAACTCCCGCATCACCTGCAGCTCGCCGGAGCGCACCTCTGACAGGAACTTGACGAACTCGGCCATATCCTGGCCCGTGAGCACCAACGCAGGGGCCTTGTGTGTCACCCACGGGCCGAAGTAGCCAGCCAGCGCCAGGAGCAGGGTCAGGATTGGCAAGAAACGCACCACGGAAGCGCACATTGTGTTCCGCATGTTCATCCATCCGAGCCAGCGATGAGCCATCGAACGAATTCGACGGCTGCTACGGGAAACGTGTTGAAAACACGTTACGTCAACGTGACAGCACGTTCCCAACGTGTTTTGGGTATCAGACCCGAATTCATTCGTGGTCTTCTAGCCCGCAAGGGCCTCGTTCTTCCAGGCCCTTTCGGCCATCGAACGAATTCGACGGCTGTTACAGAAAACGTGTTGAAAACACGTTACGTCAACGTGACAGCACGTTCCCAACGTGTTTTGGGTATCAGACCACGAATTCACTGGCTACCAATTTCCCAATCTACCAGTTTCCCAATCTACCACTCTACCAATCTACCGCCCCAAGCGCCTATCCAGAAAATCCGCCACCTTCGGATAGGCGTCCAGCCGACCCTTCAGCTTCACCAGGCCATGCCCTTCGTCCTCGTAGCGCAAGTACTCCACCGGCACGCCGCGGGCACGTAGCGCCTCCACGATCTGCTCCGCCTCGCCGATGGGCACGCGGGGATCGTTGGCCCCATGGATGACCATCAGCGGAGACTGGATGTTATCCACGTGGTGGATGGGCGAGATGCTCTGCAGAAGGGCGCGGTCGTGGGCCAGGCTGCCATACTCCGCCTCCCGCAGATGTCGCCGCCAGGAGCCGGTGTTCTCCAGGAAGCTGACGAAGTTGGCGATGCCCACGATGTCCACGCCCGCCGCCCACAGGTCCGGGTACGCCGTCAGTGCGGCCAGCACCATGAAGCCGCCGTAGCTCCCCCCCATCACAGCGATGCGCCGCGGATCGGCGATGCCGCTCTCGGCCAGCCAGCGGGCACCGTGGGCCAGGTCCGCCACGGAGTCCATCCGCCTCTCCACATCGTCCAGATGCGTGTAGGTCAGCCCGTAGCCGGTGGAGCCGCGCACATTGGGCGCGAAGACAGCATACCCGCGGCTGACGAAGTACTGGTAGAGGGGATTGAACTCTGCCCGCCTCTGCGCTTCGGGGCCACCGTGCACCTCCACGACGACAGGCAAGCGGTCATCTCGCGCCGCGCCGGGCGGCAGGTAGAGGAACGCGGGGATCTCCAGCCCGTCGAAAGAGCGGTAACGAACCAACTCCGGCTCGGCGAAGGAGTCCCGGGAGATGCCGGCCCGCGAGCTGTGGGTGAGCTGCGTCACCGCTCCGGTCTCCAGATCCACCACCCAGACATCGGGGTTGTGGCTGGGGCTGCTGAAGGCGAAGGCCAGTTTGCGGCCATCAGGCGAGAAAGCCAACCGCCTCCCCCAGCGGTAGAGGAAGGGAGGATCCAGCACGCCGCCGGGGAGCACCGGCAGCGGCAATGACCGGCTCGCGGCGACGTCCAGCACGGTCAGATAGCTGTAGCCTTCGAGGTTGGTCAGGTAGGCCAGACGATAGCCATCGGGCGGGAGGTTGACGGCCTCCACGTCCGAGTCGGGTGTGACCAGGAAGCGCAGGGGCGCATGGCCATCGTCTCCAGACTCACCCGCCAGATCGAGGTGGGCCAGCGCCAGGAACTCCCGCCCGCGATCGCTGACCAGGTAGAGACCGCGACCGTCGCCCGCCCAGGCCACGCTGCCGTAGCGCACCTGGCCCTCGTGTGGCGTGAGGTGGTGCACCGCGCCGCTGGGCAGGTCGAGCAAGTAGAGGTCCTGGTCGAAGCTGGACTGGGCGCGCACGACGACGAGCTGCGTGTCGTCGGGAGACCAGCCCGCCACCTGGTTCATCCCTTCCGTCTGCCAGACACAGGTTGCTTCGGTGCTGGCTACGTCCTGCACGTAGACGTCGAAATGCTGGGCCTCGCGGCGGTTGGCCGTCCAGGCGATGCGCTGCCCGTCGTGTGACCAGCCGCCGAAACTGTGGATGGCCTCCGGCTCGTCGGTGAGCGGGCGGATGATCTGCCCGCCATCGGAGAGGGAGAGGAGGAAGAGCTGCTGGCGCTCGTTGCCGCCGGCATCCATGCCGAACAGCATCTGATCGTCCGTGGGCGAACAGGCCACAAAGCCACAGCGATCGCCGAAGAAGGTAAGCTGATCGGGCCAGCCGCCATCCGCACTGATGCGCCACACCTGCGGCACGCCGGTGATATTGGTCAGAAAGGCTATGTGCTGGCCGTCAGGCGAAAACGACGGGCCGTAGGCAGCGCGGATGTTGAGGTAGCGGGCGAAAGGAAACTGAGGAGACATGGCCACTACTCGGCAGGGACGAAGTAGACGTCCGTGGGCTTGAACTTGCTCAGCCGCTTGTAGCGTGGCTGGACCCTCATGCCGATCCAGTCGAGGCTGGCCTGGTAGGGATCCACGCCCACCAACCGCGCCAGGAACAGCGTGTCCACACCGGGGAACTCAACCTGCACCAGCACGAAGGGACATTCGGGCAGAAACTCCTCGCTGCCGAAGTGGCAGACGGTGAAGGCATGCACGACCCCCTCACCCGTGATTTCCACCCACTCTGTTTCCTTGCCGGTGTACATATCGTGGCCGCGCGGCGTGCCGTAGGTGTGGCCCGTCTCCGGCTCACGATTGGTGACAAAGCGCCTGTTGGCCAGTCCGGCAAAGAAGGGGGAATCCTGCCCATACGAATGCAAGTACTCGATGCTGTACGGCTGCTTGATCAGGATGTGCCCCATGTGCTTGAGGCCGGAAAGATCATCCCCCTCTGGGAAAGGGACGTCGAAAAGGACGGTGCCCTCCATTGTTTCTTCGATCTTCGTGGGTAGTTTTTTGCTCTCAGCCATCATTATGCCTCTTTTTCCAGGATTGAAACCGTGACGTATGTGCCCGTCCCGGCGTGAGAATGGATGGCCCCGCGCTGGGCGTTGGGCACTTGCAGTTCGGACGTGCCGAAGTGCTTCTCGATCGTATGCTGCAGTTGCCAGATGGCAAAGGCCGCCTGCATGAGCCCTGTGGCGCCGACGGGATGGCCGCAGGCGATCAGGCCGCCGGAGGGGTTCACCGGACATACCGGCTCCTCGGACAAGTTCAGCCCATAGTCAATGCCAGGCACGAAAGCCCTGCCCGAGGCGGCGAAGGGGCCGCCCTCGCCGTAGCGGCAGAGGCCCATGTCCTCGTAGGTCTGGA
>DFBV01000157.1:591-1002 GCA_002366755.1 Anaerolineales bacterium UBA3071 | reverse complement strand
GTTATACTTCAGGAAGTCCTCGTACGATTGGTGCGGGCGGTCGGCCATGCGCATGGCGTCGGTGCCACGGCCGATGCCCGCCACCCTGACACGCGGGATGCGCTTGCTGCTGGCCTTTTCCAGCTTGGCCAAGCCCTCCTCGCTAGCCAGGATGGTGCAGGCCGCGCCGTCGCTCATCACGCAGATGTCCAGGCGCGTGAGAGGCCAGGCGACCATCGGCGCGTTCCTGACGTCCTGGATGGTGAGCTTCTGGCGCTTCTGAGCATAGGGGTTGTAGTAGGCGTTCATGTGGTTCTTCACCGACACGTGGGCCATCTGTTCGACGGTGGTGCCGAACTCCTTCATGTGCCGGGTGACCATCATGGCGTAGTAACCGGAGTAGAAGCCGCCCACAGGATAGTCGAAGCTGAC
>DFBV01000157.1:0-454 GCA_002366755.1 Anaerolineales bacterium UBA3071 | reverse complement strand
TCCCAGAACTGCGGGTGCTCCAGTCCCAGGTCAGCGATGGCGTAATCGTAGGCCTCCTTGACGACGGCGGGGAACGTTTTGTCTTGCCGGGCTTTGGTGAACTTGCTCACCCCGCCCGACACTGCGTAGACGGTTCGCATAGATTTGCCTCCTTGTGATGCACTGAGTTACTCGAAACGCACGGTGGAGATGATCGTGCCCTCGATGAAATCCTCGGCCACGGTGACGAAGCTCTGGACGTCGCGGCGAGGATTGACTCCCGCGTCCTCGTAGGCCCTGACCGCGGCCTCGTACATGAGTTCCTTATACGAGACCTCAGGGGTCAGAGGGCGGAAGGGGGTGTAGCCTATACCCACGATGGCTACTCTGTTGGACATGCTTGCCTCCTTGCAATGTGTTTGAGTGATGTGTTCAAGATGACGGCCCGAGGCTAAAAGCCATCGGGCTGAAAGGG
>DFBV01000048.1 GCA_002366755.1 Anaerolineales bacterium UBA3071 | reverse complement strand
CGGCCCGTGGTCTCCCAGGAATAGCCCCGGATCATGCCGGTCATGATGCCTGCCCGGTAGGCGTCGCCAACGCCTGTGGGCTCAACGATGTGTCGCGGCGGCGCGGGCGGTATCTCGATAGCCTCTCCACCCTCGAAGATCACAGAACCCTGCTCGCTCTTGGTGATGATCATCGTGGGGACGAGCGCCAGCAGCTCATCGTCATCAAGGCCTGTCTTGTTCTTGAGCATCCCGAATTCGTACTCGTTGACCACGAGGAGCCGTGCCCCGCGTGTCCCTTCTACCAGCGTCTCGCCGTCGAGGCGGATGATCTGCTGGCTGGGATCGTAGATGTAAGGGATGCCCAACTCCTGACATTCACGAGCGTAGCGCACCATGGCCCCGGGGTCGTTGGGCGAGATGATGGCCAACTCGATCTCCTCGTGGTTCACATCGTGAAAGGAAAGCTCTGCCGCCCGGCTCATGGCCCCGGTGTAGAACGAAGCGATCTGATTGCTGTCCTGGTCGGTGTTGACGAAAAACGAGGCCGTGAACTCGTCGGGAATCTCCACGATGCCCGAAGTGTCCACGCCCTGCGCCTCCAGCCAGGAGCGGTACTCGCCGAAGTCCTGCCCTGCCGTGCCCATGATGCGCGGCCGGTGGCCCAGCAGTGCCAGGCTGTAGGCAATATTGGGCGCGCAGCCACCCCGCCGCCGCTGCATGGTGTCCACGAGAAAGCTCACGCTGAGCACGTGCAGCTTCTCAGGCAGAATGTGCTCCACGAAGCGGCCCGGAAAGGTCATGATGTAGTCGTAAGCGATAGAACCGGTGATAACGATGGTCAAGGCTAATCCCTCTCGATACCTGTGGCGTAGGATTCGGTGAACTCGACGATGTATTGCCCAAACCTAGCGAGGTCTTCCAAGCCACTCGGCAAACTGTCGTACACCTTGTCGTAATCAATCAACCAGTACATGTGGGCAAGAATGTTCCTGAATCCAACCATGCCATTCAGCTTGGCCACGAACTCATCGGACAGGATAGCTTCTTCGCCCAAGACCGCGAAGAGGTCAGCAGAGCCCACCGGCTTTCTGAAGCCGCAGGCCGCGATGATGTGCGAAGCGATGTCTATGCAGGCCTGGATGGCGACGATGAAAGAGTAACACGCCGCGTCCTGGATGATGAAGTTGGCCTTGAACTCATCACGAGACAGCCTCCGGTAGCTCTCCAGCTTCTCCCGTTCCGTGGACAATCTTGCGAGTTTCTGCGATATACTTTCCAAGTCGAGCACTGAACTCCCCCCTTGTAATGCGTTGGCGCAGGTGATGGTAGTACTCCTCCAACACCGGCTTGAAATCGAGATATCGCGTCATGACCTCTGTTTCGAACTGCACTCGTTCCCGCTCAGTGCAGGCGTAGAGGCACTTTCCGGGCCTGATGACCTGCATCAAGAACTCAACGGGAGCCCCACCAAGCTCCCGCACATCCACATCGACTCCTTCTTGGATCAGCTTCCGCACTTCGGTGCCGTAGCCTAGCACCAACCTGAACTGTTGGAGCGGCGTGACCTGCTCATCAAAGAGCACGCCGATGTCAAGATCGCTCTCAGCCCACGTCTGCCCCGTGGCGTAGGAGCCGTAGAGATAGGCCAATACGACTTCAGGCTGCCGGGCAAAGAACTCACTCAGTTGCGGAAGGTGTTTGTCCAATTCGGCTATCGTCATTTTCCCATCTCGGTCTGTTCTGCGATGTACAGCGCTTCCTCACGCGAGTACATCTTGTCCTTCATCGTGACCTCGATGGACTGTCCAAAGAAGTAGTCTTCCAGGGCCTCCAAGACAGTCGCACGCTCAGCTTGAGGCAGCCGCTTGAACCCCTCGATGAGTTGGTCAATCGTCAGTTCGACGGGAATAGCCACCGGTTGGATTCCTCTCTCCATGTCTTTTCTCCCTCCTCTTCCCTCGTTTCCCTTCTTTCCCTCATCCCCCTCAATATCCTCAGCCCTCTCCCAAGTACCTCTCCCTCATCACCTTCGCCACCCCCGCCGTCAGCGCAAGCGCCCGTTCCGCCGCTGGCTCTTCCAGCGTGCCCACACCGCATGACGGTGTGACCATAGACGCGGCCAAGATGTCGCCCCGCGGAACCCCCTTGCGCACCAGCAGGTCTATGGCCTCGTGCAGCCGGTCCACCAGGCTCTCCACCGTTTCCTCCCACACTGCCTCTGTCTTCGGGGTGATGCCCCAGGCGACCATGCCACCGCGGGCCAGGAAGGCCCGCACCTCATCGGGGTAGAGCGCCAGCGTCTCCGCGTACTCGTACGTATCGAAGCTGAGGATGTCCACCGAGGTCGCCAGCAGCAGCGACCAGTCGGTGTTGCCGCAACAATGCACGCCCTTGAGCCCCTCGATGCCACCGAAGACCTCCTCCAGCAGCGCTATCACCTGCTCCCTCTGGAGCGAGACGAAGGCCGAACCGAAGGAAGCCATGTACGGCTCGTCCACGAAGATGACGGTCCGAGGGCAAAGCTTGCGCAGTTCCCGCTCCTGCCAGGCCGCCTTGAGCCGCAGATGCCGGGCCAGCGCATCGGCCAGCACATCGTCGTAGAGCACCGGGCGACGGTCACGATCCACCACCGTCAGCCCCCAACTCACCGGCCCCGTGACCTGTCCCTTGATGGCGACAGGAGATAATGAAGAATGAGCAACGAGGGACGAGGGAAACTGGGCCAAACCGGCCGCGTACTCGGGACTGACGGCCGCGAAGTCCAGGTCGTCTTCCAGATAAGCGCTGTAAAGCTGCTCCAGCGGTGCGTCCAGATTCTGGCTGCGATCCACGAGAATGCGCTCGGCCTCCATGTCCAGCACCACGCCGGGGAACCGCTCGCTGAACTGCACGTACATATTCTCCAGAAACGACCGCCGCGGCAATTGCGGCCAGGTGGGCAACTGCGGGAAATGCTCCAGCACCACCTCGCAACCCCTCTGCGGGTCCGCGTGCGGCACACTCCCCACCGCCGTAGGCAACCATCGCAACTCAGATCCGAGCATCCCCCTTCCTTTCCCTTCTTTCCCTCATTATCCCTTCTTCCCCTCAGACCCCTCAGTTCCCTCAGTCCCTTCCAATCCCTTCAATCTCGCCTTCGCCAGCTCACAATACTCCGCCGAAATCTCGTAGCCGACGTAGCGGCGGCCTTCGCGCCGCGCGGCCAGCGCGGTGCTGCCGCTGCCCATGAAGGGATCTAGCACCATGTCACCAGGGCTGGTGTAGAGCAGGATCAACCGCCGCGGCAACTCCACGGGGAAGGGCGCCGGGTGATCCACCTTCGTCTCCGTGGGGAAGCGCCAGATGCTGCGCGTCCAGTCCACGAAATCCTGGTTGGCGATACCACTCACGCGACCCCGGCTGGAGGGCAGGTCGAAGCGCTCCTTGCTCCAGACGGTGAGGTACTCGTGTACGTCTCGGAGCACGGGGTTGGAGGCACGGGCGAAACTGCCCCAGGCGGTGCTCACCCCCACGCTTGCCCCCTTGTCCCAGATGATGTGCCCGCGGTGCTGCCAGTGGCAGCCCGGCATCGTCCGCAGCCGCTCGTCGATCATGGACACCAGCGAAAGGTATGGCTTCCGGTCGGTGTTGGCTACGTTGATGGCCAGCCGCCCGCCCGGCTCCAGGACGCGATAGCACTCCCGCCATACAGCGTCGACGAAGTCGAGGTACTCCACCAGCGGCAGGCTATCGTTATGGTCAACGTACGCTCTGCCCACGTTATAAGGCGGTGAGGTGACCACCAGTTGCACGCTGCCATCAGCCACCTCCGCCATGCGCCGGGCATCAGCACAGTAGATCACATCCTGCATGTTGCTCCCTGCCTACGCCTCGTGCTTCCTGATCCGCTCTTCCGCCCGCTCCTTGGCTTGCCGCAGGCTCTGCCCAAACGGCGGATAACAGATCCCCTCCTCCGTGATGATACCCGTCAGGTAGCGGTGCGGCGTCACGTCGAAGGCGGGATTGTAGACCGGCACGCCATCGGGGGCCACCTGCGTGCCGCCGAAGCAGGCCACTTCCTCCCAGCCTCGCTCCTCGATAGGTATAGCGTCGCCGTTGGGCAGACCCAGGTCAATCGTCGAAGTGGGCACCACGGAGTAGCAGGGAATGCCGTTCTCCTGAGCGCAGACGGCCAGCTTGTAGCTGCCGATCTTGTTGGCCACGTCGCCGTTGGCCGCCACCCGGTCGGCGCCGAACAGCACCACATCCACCTGTCCCGTGCGCATGAGGTGGCCGGCGGCGTTGTCGGCGATAAGCGTCATGGGGATGCCATCGCGCATCAACTCCCAGGCGGTGAGCCGGGCTCCCTGCAACCGGGGTCGCGTCTCGTCTACCCAGACGTGCACCTGCTTCCCCTGCTCAACGGCAGCCCGCACCACGCCCAGCGCCGTGCCATAGTCCACCGTCGCCAGCGAACCCGTGTTGCAGTGATGCAAGATGTTCGCTCCATCGGGGACGATGGGGATGATGGCCGCGCCGTGCGCGCCCAAACGGCGGTTGATCTCCACATCCTCATCGGCGATGTGCTCAGCTTCCGCCAGGACCACGTTAGCTACCTTCCGGACTTCAGGATGGTTCGACTGTCGCGCCCGGCGCAGCACTCGCTCCGTGGACCAGGTCAAATTGACCGCGGTGGGCCGCGCCGCGTCGAGCACCGCCTTGGCCGTTTCCAGATCAGCCAGCAGATCCCGCGGCGTCTTGGCCTGACTCTGCCGTGCCGCCAGGGCCATGCCATAGCCACCTGCCGCGCCGATGGCCGGCGCGCCGCGGATGACCATAGTCGCGATCGCTTCCGCCACCGCCCGATAGTCATCGTACTCGGCGGTCTCCAGTGCCAGCGGCAGCCTGCGCTGATCGATCATCTTGACGGTGTTGGCCGTGACATCCCACCAGATGGTGCGCATACTCACGCCTCCAGACGGTCAAATGTAGGGGCAGGGCTTGCCCCTGCCCTCCAATGGGTGGGTGCAAGACCCACCCCTACTCCCAGGCACAAAAAAAGCTCCTCAAGAGGAGCACGCGAAAGATGAAAATCTCCCCTCATCTTCCAGACAACGGTGATCAGACCACGCACCGCGCCTGCCGGAGTTGGCACCTGGGGTAGTCAGGTTGGTCAATTGGTCACTTAGTCGTTTGGTCAAGATAATCGCTTAGTCGTTGGTTACAACAGTCATGCGACCACATGACCACGCGACTACCTGACCACTAGACTACCAGACCACCCTGGTTGCCGGGGGTTCACAGGGCCGATCCCTCCCCCCCTCTGGATAAGAGTGTCCAGTGTATTCAATTGTGGCAGTGATGGTAACACAGGGGCTTGGTTTTGTCAAATCGGGCGGAGCGCATTCGTCTAGCGCCCTGGTGCGCGGGCAGCCCGGAAGTCTAGCGCCTGGTCAGTCTCGTCGTTGAGAATCTTGCGCCCCAACTCCTCACCATAGGCAGTCAACTCGGGTATCTTGTTGGCGTCGTCCATTTCAATAGACTCACGTAAGTCTACCTGGAAACGCCGAAAGTCGAGTTGATCGAAGAGAGTGCTCACCAGGTGCACCTGCTGATCGTCAGCGGATTGCAGGAAGGCGCCCAGCACCGGCCCGATCCATTCCCACGGCCACAAGTTGGTGACCTGGCCAGGCTCAAGGCCATGCTCGAACCGGCCCGTACCCAGGCTGATCAGCGTGGTCTCGGCCGGATCCCAGTTCAAACAGTAGCGCAACTCGTAGGCCGTCAGGTAGCAGGGGTTGGCGTAGGCCCCCACACCGCCATCTACGTAGCGCCCTTCCACGGCCGGGAAGTAGGTGGGCACCGATGCGGATGCCAGCACCGCCTTAGTCATGGGCCAGCCGGCGTATTCTTGCTTCCAGGGCTTGATGAAGCGAGTGTGGTTGGTCACCAGGTCGAAGGCGGTAATGACCACGTCGGTGGGTGGGTCGGCCGACCAGAAGTCGCCCATCTTCATCTCACCGATGTGCTGTTTGAGGGCTGTCTCCAATGGCTCGTGTGGGTAGCGATATTTGGCAATGAGCCACAACCGGCTGCGTAAGGTCTTGCGGAAGATGGTGTCGCCCAACTCGACATAGAGCTGGTGCATTTGGGTGCCACTCAGCCCGGCGGCGATACCGGCCGAGATAATGGAGCCCGTCGAGGTGCCTGCCGCCAGCCGGAAGATCTCGTGACACGACCTGCCCAGGTGGTCCTCCAAGACAGCCAGCGCCCGCGTGACGATCACTCCTTTGATGCCACCGCCGTCAATGGCGACGGCCACGTGCTTGCGAAACGGTTTCATGGTACTTTGCCTCCTTTGTGGCTATTCACTGCTCTCCTGAACTGCCAAGTCCAGGCCTGAGAGCACCGAAACCCGCCACAGTTCCAGGCCCTCTGGTACGGAACATCAAGCTGGGCCTGTACAACCGCCGGACAGCTAGACTGATCCTGTCCTGAGTCCCTCGGCTCCGCTCGGGATAAACTCCGCCGAAGGGCTCACCGAAATCATGGCTGTCCGGTAGGGGCGGCCTGAGTAGTAGCCTTGACGATACGACTGCGCAGCCAATCGGTGAACTCAGGTCGCCCTGACTCACCATATGCTACCTGCAAGATGACTTGCTCCTGCTCATCTACAGGTGCGTCAATCTCAAAACCGTTCAAAACAAGGAAAGTTTCCATTACAGCATGGCCGGTGCGTTTGCTGCCATCCACAAAGGGGTGGTTCTTGATAAGGAAAAAACCCAAGGCCGATGCTTTCTCAACAATCGTCGGATACAGTTCCCCCCGCCAAACGTCATGCGCGGCTGGGCCAAAGCCGACTCCAACGCGCCCAAATCGTGAATACCCATCGAGCCGCCAGATTGGTCCAGAATCCGACGATACAGTTCAAGCATCTCGTTGAGAGTGAGGTAACGCATCACGCCAACCGCTGATAGAACTCAGCGTTTTTCTTGAGGACGTAGTCCACAGCGCGCTGGAATGGTTCTTCTGGCCGAGCAAGAAGTTCTTCAATGCTTACTCGCACTAGCTCTTCCGGCGAAATGCTGAAGGAGACGGCTCTCTTTTTCAATTCTAGGAAACGGTCACTGGGGAGAGTAACCGTTATGGTATCCATATCAACCTCCGTTTCCGAGCATACCATCGGATGCAAAAGAACGCCAGCAAACTCACGGCCTGACGAAGTAGGCCAGCGCCATCCGCAGCCGACCTTCCACTTCCGTAACCTCCCGCGGCACGCTCTGCACCGCCCGCTGGGCCTCCACGATGCTGTAGCCCAGGCTGGTCAGCGCGTCAATCACCTCGGTATCCGCCTCGGTCAGCGCTGCTAGTCCCTCCGGCACCGCCTCCACCGGTATCTTGTCCTTCAAATGGAAGATGATCTTCTCTGCCGTCCGCTTGCCGATGCCGGGCACGCGGGACAGCAGCTCTGGCTGCTCCTGGCCGATGGCCAGACGCAGCGCATCGGGCGACATGGCCGAGAGCAGAGCCAACGCCACCTTGGGGCCCACGCCGGACACGGAGAGAAGCTGTTGGAACAACGCCAACTCCTCCTCGCTGCCGCAGCCGTACAGGGTCAGCTCGTTCTCCCGCACGTGCAGATAGGTGAAGAGCGCCACTGGCTCGCCGACCTGGGCCGCAGCCAGCACCGGAGCAGGCACCAGCACCCGAAACCCCAGGCCATTCATTTCCACAATCAGGCTGTCCTTGTCTCGGGCGGCCACCCGCCCCTGCAATCTGGCAATCACCGCCTCTCACTCCTCCTGGCTGGCGAGCAAATCGAGCAAACGGGCGGAATGCAGATGACACACCGCCACGGCCACAGCGTCGGCCGCATCGTCTGGCTGTGGCACCGCATCCAGCCTCAACACCAACCGCACCATCTCCTGCACCTGTGCTTTCTCTGCTCTGCCGTAGCCCACGATGGCCTGCTTCACCTGCAGCGGCGTGTATTCGTGAACCGAGAGATCGGCATGGGCGGCGGCCAGCAGCACCACACCCCTGGCCTGCCCGACGGCCAGGGCGGTGCGCACGTTGCGGCTGAAGAAGAGCTGCTCCACCGCCACCGTCTGCGGCTGATGCTCGGCGATCAGCTCAGAAAGCTGTTCGTAGATGGTCCCCAATCGCTCGGACATGGGCTGACTGGCGGGAGTGGTGATGGCACCGCAAGCGATCATCACCAACTCGCCGTCATCCTCCTCCCGCACCAGCCCGAAGCCGGTAATGGCCGTGCCGGGGTCTATGCCCAAAACTAGCATGTACG
>DFBV01000179.1:3144-3978 GCA_002366755.1 Anaerolineales bacterium UBA3071 | reverse complement strand
GGCGCAGCGGGTGGAGCGCATCGCGCACTTCGTGTACGCCATGGACGTAGAGGGCATGGGCGTGCGCACGGTGAGGCTCTTCGTGGACAAGGGATTGCTGGGCGATGCCGCCGACCTCTATGTCCTGAAACGGGAGGAGATCCTGGCGCTGGAAGGCTTCGCCGAGAAAAGCACCGACAACCTTCTGGCGGCCATCCAAGCGACGAAGGATGGGTCCCTGGCGCGGCTGCTGGCGGCACTGGGCATTCGAGGTGTTGGCTGGACGGTGGCGAGTGGACTGGCGCACCACTTCGGCTCACTGGATCGGCTGATGACAGCCACACCGGAGGAGCTGGAGGAGATCGAGGGCATGGGGCCGCACACGGCAAGCAGCATCGTGGAGTGGTTCGGGCAAGAGCGCAACCGCCGGCTCGTGGCGCGGCTGCGGGCGGCTGGCCTGCGTTTGACCGAAGAGGTGGCGGAGACGGGACGGCCGCTGCCGCTGGCCGGGCTGACCTTCGTCATCACGGGCACGCTGCCCAGCATGAGCCGAGAGCAGGCCAAAGCGCTCGTTGAGGAACACGGCGGCAAGGTTACCGGCTCGGTGAGCCGCAGAACCAGCTACTTGCTGGCGGGCGACAAGCCAGGGGGGACGAAGACCAATGCAGCGCGAAAGCTGGGTGTGACGGTGATTGATGAGGCGAGGTTGTTGGCGATGATCAAGGCTGAGGCCAAGGTTGAGGCCAAGGCTGAGGAGAAGCAGTTGGGGTTGGAGATATGAGCAAAGAAGAGCAAGTCATTCTGGGGGATGGGTTGATTCTGCGACGGGCTACGGCGGCGGATGCCGAACGGCTC
>DFBV01000179.1:925-3103 GCA_002366755.1 Anaerolineales bacterium UBA3071 | reverse complement strand
GCCGAAACCGTCGCGGCCTTGACGCGGGACCTGGCTGAACGCAGTCACCCCACGTTCAATGTAGCTGACTTCACGCTGGTCGAGGACACGGACACCGGCGCCATTGTCTCGTCGGCCAATCTGATCTCACAGACCTGGTCATACGGCGGGATCGAATTCGGAGTCGGGCGGCCCGAGCTGGTGGGCACGCATCCAGACTACCGGCGGCGGGGGCTGGTGCGCGCCCAGTTCGAGGTGATCCACGAGTGGAGCGCCGAGCGAGGTGAGAAGCTGCAGGCCATATCCGGCATCCCCTGGTTTTATCGCCAATTCGGCTACGAGATGGCGTTGGAGATGGGCGGCGGCCGCGTCGGCTACAAGCCGCAACTGCCCAAGCTGAAGGAGGGCGAGGAGGAGCCCTTTCGCGTGCGCTTGGCCACGGAAGCCGATCTGGACTTCATGTCGCACGTGTACGAACAGGGGAACGAGCGATATCTGGTGGCCTGCGTCCGTGACGAAGCGCTGTGGCGGTACGAGCTGAACGGCCGCAGCGAGAAGAACGAGGATCGGCAGGAACTTCGTTTGGTCGAGACGGTGGAGGGCGAGCGGGTTGGTTTCTTCACGCACTGGACGGGGCTGTGGAAGCAGAGGATGGGAACGTCGCTCTACGAGCTGAAGCCGGGCCTGTCGTGGCTGGCTGTGACGCCGACGGTGATTCGGTATCTGTGGGCGACGGGCGAAGAGTGCGCGAAACGAGAGAAGCAGGAGATGGGTGCTTTCGCCTTCTGGCTGGGGACAGAGCACCCGGTCTACCAGGTGATGCACAGCCGGCTGCCGCACACGCAGAAGCCCTACGCCTGGTACGTGCGGGTGCCCGATTTGCCCGACTTCCTGCGCCACGTCGCGCCGGTGCTGGAGCGGCGGCTGACGGGATCGGCGCTCGTGGGACACAGCGGCGAGCTGAAGGTCAGCTTCTATCGGGATGGGCTGCGACTGGTGTTCGCGCAGGGACGGCTGACTGACGTGGAGCCCTGGGAGCCGACGCAGGCCGATGACGGCGCTGCGGCCTTCCCCGACCGTACGTTTCTGCAATTGTTGTTCGGCCATCGAACGTTGGAAGAGCTGGATTACGCTTTCACCGACTGCTGGGCTGGCAGCGACGAGGCGCGGGCGCTGCTGAAGATACTGTTCCCCAAGCAGCCGTCGCATGTGTGGCCGGTTGTGTGATCTGGGTCAGCGGGAGGGAGAAGAGAGAACGAGAGAGGAGGAGGCAATCATGGCACGGAGACATCAGGACCGGCTGGCGCAAGCCAGGCGGGATCTCAAGGCGGCAGAGGACAGCCTGGCCGCCGGGAACTATGAGTGGAGTGCTTTTCAGGCGCAGCAGGCTGCCGAAAAGTCGCTGAAAGCGCTGTTGCGGTTTCACCATCTGGAGGTGAGGGGGCACACGCTGATCCATCTCTTGGGGCGGGTGGAGGAGTTAGTGCCCGTGCCGCCAGAGTATTGGCCTCTGGCCCGAGAGCTGGATCGGCACTATATCCAGCCGCGCTATCCCAATAGCTTCGCCGAAGGGTATCCGGCGCAGTTCTACGACGAGGAGACTGCCAGGAGGTGCGTGGAATATGGCGAGCAGTTATGCCATTTCGTTGAAAGCCAAATATCCTGAGTACGCGCATTGGGCGTCGGTGGAGCGGTTTGTGGCCGACGTGCGGGCGCTGGACCCGTTGCTCATCCTGCTCTTCGGTTCGCTGGCCAAGGGTGATTTCACGTCGCACAGTGACGCGGATGTTCTCGTGGTCACACGAGAGTCGGTGGACTGGCTGGATGTTTACGAGCACAGCGACGGTCTGGTGCAACCGTTGGTGAAGACCCTGACGGAGATAGAGACACGTCTGGCCGCTGGCGCTCCCTTCCTATGTGAGATCATTGACGACGGCGTGCCGTTGTATGAAGTGGAAGGCACCCACGCTCGCCTGCAGGCTGGCGTCGAGGAGGCCAAGGCGCTCTGGGATCTGGAACGGGTGCCTGGCGGCTGGCGATGGCGGGGTCAGAGCGGTGATTGACTGCGAACATCATTTGGAATTGATCCATTCCACGGTCTTCGTCGCCCCAGGGGCGGTGATCCTGGGGCAAGTGACCATCGGCGAGAGCTCCAGCGTGTGGTACGGGGCGGTGCTGCGGGGAGATCTGGCGCCCATC
>DFBV01000179.1:0-816 GCA_002366755.1 Anaerolineales bacterium UBA3071 | reverse complement strand
CTGGGCATTCCGGCCAGGGTGGTGGGCTCAGTGAGCGAGGAGCAGCGGGAGCGCATCCGCCACGCGGCTGAGCATTACGTGGAGGCCGCGCGGGTGTGTCGGACCACGAGTTGCTCTTTTCCCCAGTCTGTGTAGAATAGTATCGTCAGGTGAACCTGATGCTGTGGTGATTAACGTGATCGGCAACGGTAGAGTTGAGAGCAGCAGCCTTGTTGGAGGAGAACATGGATATTCATGAGCTGGTTATCGAGATGAAGTTGCTGGAGCGTCGTCTGACGCTCTACGAAGAGAAGTACGGCATCCTCAGCGAGGATTTCTATGCGGCTCTCATGTCCGGCAAGTTGGCCCGCTATGACGAGTACGACGAGACCCGTGCTGATTTCAGCCGTTGGAAGGGCATCTACGAGACGTGGTTGCGGCGCAAGCAAGCCTATACCGCACAGCTCCAGCAACGCGAATTGGTCGAAGCGCTACGCTTGCAGCCGGCGTACTGACCAATGAGCCACAACCCGCTGAAGTCCCTTACCAGCTACAGCCGTTTTGTCGCTGAATGGCTTGACCGTCCCGCCATAGAGCGTTCCACAGTGGCGGTTTGGTCAGATAGTCCGTGCACGGGGGTGGCGGAAGGGGAGGTGCTCTTTTCGCATGGTCTCCGACTGCGGATGCGAGAGGAATTGGACTTCGATGCGGGCCTGATCACATCGTACGGGTACGAGGTTCATCGAGGCGAGGAACGACTATACTGGTACGACGACTTTCCCCATCCGGATGACCCCGCGTTGGCCTCAAGCTTTCCCCACCACAAGCATGTTCCGC
>DFBV01000005.1:7322-8210 GCA_002366755.1 Anaerolineales bacterium UBA3071 | reverse complement strand
GTCCCTGTTCTCAAGCTCGCGTACGATCGGCAGTGTGATACCGAAGATCAGCGCAAACCGTATCGCCGCCTCCCAATCGATGATGCCTTGACCATCGGCGATGAAGCTCGATAAGTAGCTGACGACTCCAGTGACGATGAAAACCAGTACGAAATAGATGATGAACCCGCGCAGGATGTTCTTGAAGTTCATGTCAGGATCTCCCGTTGGCGAAGGGCATTGTCGGAGACGATGCACTCCAGATGCGCTGAAGCCCAAAACACCCCGCCTCAGGACTGCAGAGATGCCACCCATTCGACGCGTTCGATGCGCTGGACATCGGCTTTGTGAACAAGCACCTGCGCGTGCGCCGCGCTGGGAGCCACCCGTTTGGCATTCGGTAGATCCACCGTACGCATCTGGTGCTCCGTTGCCTCAGGCGATTTCCCGCCACGCAGATGCCGTTCTCGCAAGCCCTCCTGCAAGATCTCGACGCTGGCGGAAATGAACAGGCGAACATCGAATAGCTGACGCAGTCGCTTCCAAGGCTCCTCGTCTAGCAGCAGGTAGTTGCCTTCTACGATCACGATCCGGTGACAAACGTCGATCGTTCCCCCGGCAAGTATCGGTTCGTGCAACTTGCGGCTGTAGACTGGGAAGCTCACCTGTCCTCCACGGCGAATCTGCGACAGACAGTGACAGGCCGTAGCCGCATCGAAGGTCTCAGGCGATCCTTTGATACTCCGTAAGGCGATACGCTGCCCATCCCTTTCGATGAAATGCTTCGCCAGATAGACATTGGGATAGTGCCAGCCATCCAGGCCAACGAGCACAGCGACCTCCTCGTCCATCTCAGCGTTGACCACGGCGACCAGGATGGCGGCAAAGGCCGTCTTGCCACTGCCGGGC
>DFBV01000005.1:0-7272 GCA_002366755.1 Anaerolineales bacterium UBA3071 | reverse complement strand
CGGATGGTAGAACCGCTCGACCTGCGTCCGATCCACCTCCAGCCGAGCGTCTGTCTGATCTGGAAACAGACTGGAACGGGTCAGACGTTCCCAAACGACAGAGCGCAATCTGCTTCCCTCTCCTTTGCTTGAGTGAAGCTGAAGTAGTAAGGCACCCGGTCGGGCTGATGGTGCCGGATGCTGGCCCAAACCCGCTCACGAGATGTCGTTCGACCAGGCTCATCCTGAGCGGAGTCGAAGGGCTCACGACAAGCCGTCATGACCGTGTTCCCTCAGAAAACGTTCCACCGTAGGCAGAGCAGGGATGCCACGTCGGCCGCCTTGCCGCGTCGCCTTGATGCCCGCCGCAGCCGTCGCTACCCGAATCGCCGTGCTGACGCTTTCTCCGCGAGCGATGCAGGCGGCGTATGCGCCGTGAAAGACGTCGCCACAGCCTGTGGTATCCACAACCTGGATACGGAAGGCCGGAAAGTGACGCACCCCGCCGCCGTGTTCGGAGTACCAGCAGCCACGCTCGCCTGCGGTCACCACACAGCAGGCCCGGTCAGGCCCAGAAAGCGCACGCACCATCGCTGCCGGTTCGCTTTCTCCCGTCATCCGGCCAGCCAGTTGGATGCCCAAGATCAGGTGATCTATTTGGCGCACCAGATCAAGCACACACGGATCGCGCACTGCTTCTATGTCAGCGACCACAGGGATACCCTGAGCGTGAGCCAACTCGATGGCGCGAGGTCCTGTCTCAATGACCGTATGATCCACGAACAACACACGGCAGTTGGCTATCAGGTCAGGCGTGATGTTCTCCGGCTCAGGTTCCCTGACACCAGCCATTGAGAAGAGGATGCAACGATCTCCCGTGGAGAGGTCAACGATCACCAGAGAATGGATAGGCCGCGCCTGTGGATCATACAGAATCGGCGCACAGTCCACTCCCTCACGTTCGAATTCGCGACGCGCGAACCGCGACAGTTCGTCGTCGGCCAGCACGCCGCAGTAGGCAGCCTTGGCGCCTAGGCGAGAGGCGGCGACCAGCGCCGTCCCCGCCAGGCCGCCGCCCTGGCGCTGCCTATTGCGGACGGGCATTTTGCTGCCGGGCAGTGGATGCTGATCAACGTAGATCAGGTCATCCACAGCCACCGCGCCTAAGCCGAGAACATCCCAACGAACACTCATAAGCCAGCGATCCGCAGGGCCTCCTTTGGCCTTTTCTCGTCGTGGATAACGGCCTTGAAGGCAAACACGGCTTTGGTGATCTGGGCAAAGCCCCACACGTTGCGACCGATGGTGGCACCGCGCGCCCCACTCTGCACTACCTCAGCCATCATTCCCAGTGCCGATTCCAGTGTCTCCTGCTTGGGGCCGCCAGCCGCTACCACAGGCACGGGAGAGTCAGCCACGATCTGGGCGTAGGCTTGGACATCGCCGCAGTACGGCGTCTTGACCACGTCCACCCCGACCTCGACCGCACAGCGTACGGCCCAGGCGACGTCTTCGGGGACAAACGAGACCTTCGGGAGACCGCTCATGTCACGGGGGTAGATATGGCAGATCACCGGCAGATCGAAGCGAACCGCTTCGCGTACGCAGTCCGCCACGACCCGCAGGTGGCGAGCCTCTGTCCTACCACGTACAAAGGCCACGACTGCGATAGCATCGGCCCCCAGCCGCACGGCTTCCTCTGGCGTGGTCAGCTTCTCGTAGGCGGTGTCGTCCGGACGGCCGATGACGCTCTGGACAATCAAAGGCACCTGGCCGGCGAAGGGTGACCAGGCCGTGGCGGCGATTCCCTTGTGCATGGTCACGGCGTCCGGTTCCCCGGCAACGATGGCCGCCAGCGTCGCTCGAATCTGTCGCAGGCCTTCAGGTATACCGCCCGTGTAGCCGATGAAGTGGTCAACCGCTATCGAGCACAGGCGGCCAGACGGATGGGCAAAGATGCGATTCAGGCGCACCAGTTTTCCGACGTTCATCTTGCTTTTGCTTCCATTTCTGACTATCTCTCACTGTCAGCGGAAAAGCGGAAGGTGCCGAACCGTTGCTCCCGTTTCCGCTTGTTCCGCTCTTCCGCTGACTTGCTGAGATCAGGCCCAGAACATCTCGCCGGGCTGCTCGAAGATGCCAACTTCCTTCAGGATGGCCACGGCCTTGGCCAAGCCCTCATCAAAGGACATCAGAGCGTCCTCGTGCTCGATAGAGATGACGTAGTCGTAACCCACCAGACGGAAGGCGCTCATGATGTCCTTCCAGACCTTCACGCTGTGGCCGTAACCGATAGTGCGGAAGGTCCAGGAACGCTCCGGTATGCGCCCGTAGGGCTTGTTGTCGTTGCAGCCGTTGACAGAGACGTTGAAGGGATCGACGTAAACATCCTTGCCGTGGACGTGGAAGATGGCTTCGCCCAGTTTGCGGATGGCGGCCACCGGGTCTACGCCGTTCCAGAAGAGGTGGCTGGGGTCGAAGTTGGAGCCGATGACCGGCCCCACCGCCTCGCGCATCCGCAGCAGCGTATCCACGTTGTAGACCAGCATACCCGGGTGCATCTCGAAAGCGACCTTCACGCCGTGATCCTCGGCGAACTTGCCGGCCTCCTTCCAATAGGGGATGGCCTTCTCGTTCCACTGGTAGTCCAGCATGTCCAGGAAATGCGGCGGCCAGGGGCAGGTGACCCAGTTGGGGCAGGTGTCGCCCGGCGCGCCGGCGGGCAGACCAGAGAAAGTGTTCACCACCGGCACCTCCAGCAAGTTGGCCAAGCGCACGCTCTTGCGAAAATCCTCATCGGCCTTCCTGGCGATCTCCGGGTTGGGATGGATGGGATTGTAATGGCAACTGAAAGCGCTGAGAATCAAGCCGCGCGAGGTGATGGCCTCCATGTACGCCTGGCGAGCCTGCTTGCTGCTGAGCAGCGCATCCACAGGGCAATGGTGGCTGCCAGGATAGCCGCCCGACCCAATCTCCACCGCCGACACGCCGGCGGCGACAACGCGGTCCAGGGCCTCCTCAAATGGCAGGTCTTGGAAAAGCACGGTGATGACTCCGATACGCATGAGGCTTCTCCTTTCGTCAAGTCAGGTGTTGGATACCAGATATTGGGTATTAGAGATCAGCGGTCAGCGCCGCCCGTACTTGCTCCAGACGGCCAGCGCACCCCAGTTTCTCGCACTTGTGGACGATGAAGCGAGCGTACTCCGCCATCATGATCTTGCCCGGCTTGCGGAGGTCGAAGTTCTCGGGGTGATCGCGGAAGTGTTCGCGGTGCACGCGCGTCCACACCAGGCGGCCATCGGTGTCTATGTTGACCTTGACCACCCCCAAGGGAACGGCCTTGGCGAACTCGTCTACGTCCACGCCCCGCGCTGAAGGGTCAATGGCACCACCGGCCGCGTTGATGCGCTCCACTTCCTCACGCGGCACCGAGGAGGAGCCATGCATCACCAGAGGGAAGCCAGGCAGCCGCTGCTGGATCTCAGCCAACCGCTCCAGGTGCAGCGATTGCCGGCCCGTGAACTTGTACGCTCCGTGGCTGGTGCCGATGGCCACCGCCAGGCTGTCGCAGCCAGTAAGACGCACAAACTCGGCGGCCTCGTCAGGATCGGTCAGCAGAGCGTGCTTCTCGTCGACCTGTATATCCTCCTCGACGCCGCCCAGCATGCCCAACTCCGCCTCGACGTTGACTCCCTTGGCGTGGGCGCGTTCCACCACGCGCTTGGTGATGGCCACGTTCGCCTCTAAGGGCTCGTGTGAGGCGTCGATCATCACCGAGCTGTAGAAGCCAGAGTCAATGGCATCGTAGCAGGTCTCTTCGTCTCCATGATCTATGTGCACAGCGAAGATAGCCTCTGGATACATCTCCTCAGCAGCGCGAATCATGGCCTCGATCATCTTGACGCCAGCATAGGCGCGAGCACCCTTGGAGACCTGGACGATGAGTGGAGCCCGAGCCTCGACGCCCCCCCTGAACAGCCCGCGCGCTTGCTCCATGTTGTTGATGTTGTAGGCGCCGATGGCGTAGCGGCCATAGGCGAGCTTGAAAAGCTCAGACGTTGTTACCAGCATGTGAAATCATACTCCTCTACGTCTTGGAATTGATCGTTCGCACCGGAACGATGGTAGCAGACTTCCCAACCGAGGTAGATCTCTCGTCAGCCGATAAAGCCGATGAAGTCGATGGAACCAAGAGGGTTCAGCAAAGGCTCCATCAGGTAGATAGGCTCAATCGGCTGGTACCGCCTGCCTGGCGCACTGCTCCCCCCCTTTCGTCCCCCCCAGTGGGGGGGAAAGAGGGGGGGAGGGCGTCTTGCTGGCGACGCAGCTTCACCACGACGCTGTCCTCGTCCAACTTCACATCGTCCCAGAGGACGATCTCGCCGGCCGCGACGGGACGAATGACCACAGCACCAGGCGCCAGGCCGACGGGAAGCGCGTTGAGCGCCTGTGCCTCCTCGGCACGGTCCATGATACCATAAAAAGTGAAACCGCCAAAGTCGTCCAACCGATCGCCCGGCTTCACCGCTCGCTTGGCAACGGTCATCACCTCAGCCACTGGACGCTCCAACGGTACCAGCGTCGTCTGGCGGTAGAGAAAAGCACGGGCGACAGAGTGTGGCGCCTCCAGAAACCAGAGGTGATAAGGCCGGAAGAAGGTGAAATACTTGCCCTTCCCCACCTTGAGGTACTGCAAATCGTCACAGATGCGCTCATCCTCCACGCGAACGACGACGAAGACACCACCAGCCATCGAAGGCCCTTGGACGAAGTCCACCGCACCGGGGAACTTGGCAATGCCGCCATCTTCTTCCAGGGCAAAGATACCGGACAGGGTTTCCAGCGTCGCTTCGGGGCCAATCATGCCCCGCTGCATGGGCAGGCAACCAGTGGCATTGGCCGCGCAGGTCATCTCGAACATCGTCTTGGTGCCGTCCACATAGGAGGCCACCTGGAAAGCATCTTTGCCGGCGCGCTGGGCCGATTCGGCTGCCGTCTCCGGCGTGGCCGCGGGGTTGAGCGGGTTATTCTTGCCCTTGCCCATGACGATCAGTTCCCAGCCCAGGCTGGTCACGAAATCGTAGAGTTCCATCAGGCAGCCCGGCTCATCGCCAGAAGAGACGGTGTAGAGCACCCCCGCCTCGCGTGCCAGTTTGTTCAGGATGCGGCCCACCGTCACGTCGGCCTCGATGTTCACCATCACCACGTCTTTGCCGTGCTGGATGCACGCATAGGCAGTCTCCGCACCGACGGCGGGCGACGGTGTGACATCGGCGACGATATCCACCGCCTCCAACTGCGCCGCCAGCGCATAGGACCCTGTGACCACCCGCTTGCCGGAGCGCAGGACATCCATCGCTGGCCCTGGCCCATCGACCTCGACGATGTCCTTCCCCTCGACGCCCGTGGCGATGAATGCCTCTCTGGCAGCGCGCGTATCGGCATCGGCCAGCACATTCACCTCCATGCCTGGCACGTGCGCCACCTGGGCGACAAAACCACTCCCCATCCAGCCCGCGCCGCTGACACCCACACGAATGGGGGTTCCCTTGGATTCAAGATTCAGCAGATCTTGATGTAGCACAGATCAACTCCCCCTCCCCCCCTTTCGTCCCCCCCAGTGGGGGGGAAAGAGGGGGGGGTGAAGCGTGAGCGATCCATCACGTCTCACGTTTCCCGCTTTGGCAGCGACGGCCTGACGCGCGGCCACGACGATGTCCTGCGCCGTCAGGCCGTACTTCTCCAACAGATCCTCAGCCTTCCCCGAATCGGTGTACGTATCGGCCAGGCCCACGAAGCGCATAGGCACAGGATGGATCTGCGCCACGAAACGGGCGATGTTGCTGCCCATGCCGCCGTGGAGCAGGTGCTCCTCGGCCGTGACGATAGCGCCCGTCTCCCACGCTGCCGCAGCAATGGCTTCGGTATCCATCGGCCTGAGTGTGTGCATGTCCAGCACGCGGGCCTCGATGCCTTCCTCTGCCAGCATCGCCGCCGCGTCCAGCGCCGCGGCCACCAAGAGGCCACAGCCAATGATGGTCAGATCGCTGCCCTGGCGCACGACGTTGGCCTTGCCGATCTCGAAGGGACAATCGTCTTCGGGGTAGATGTGCGGCATGGACGCGCGGCTGGAGCGCAGATACACCGGCCCGACGTACTCCGCGGCCGCGTGCACCGCTTTGTGCATGGAAGCGGGATCACAAGGCACCAGGATGACGAACGTGGGCAAGCAACCCACCAGCGCCAAATCCTCGATGGCCATGGCGGTCGGGCCATCCTTGCCCAGGGTGATGCCGCCGTGGCTGCCTACGACCTTGGCATTGACGTTGGCCACGGCGACGGAGATGCGCAGTTGGTCGTAGCCGTTGGCCAGGATAAACGACGATAGGCCGGTCATGAAGGGGATCAGGCCACACGAAGCAAGCCCAGCCCCGATGCTGACCATGTTACTTTCGGCAATGCCTATGTTGAAGAAACGCTCCGGAAACTCGCGACGCACATGAAGGGTCTTGGTGGTGCTGCACAGATCGCCATCAAGGACGACAACCTTCTCGTTCTGGCGACAGAGGTCGAGCAAGGCGTCGCCGAACACCTCGCGCAGCCGTTTGGCAGGCTTGAGACCTGCCTTCTCTCCTAACCGCACAGTATCTCCTCCCGCGCCTTCTCGGCCTGTTCTGGTGTGAGCGGTTTGCCATGGAAGGTGTAGTCTGCTTCCACGAACGATATGCTCTTGCCCTTGACCGTGTGAGCGATGATCACCGCCGGCTGCCCCTTGACCTCCTGCTTTGCCTTGAACGCACCAATGAGCGCCTCAATGTCATGCCCATCCACCTCCTCGACATGCCAGCCGAAGGCGCGCCATTTTTCGGCAAAGGGCTCCAGTCCCATTTCTCGTCTGATCGGGCCGCTCTCCTGGTACTTGTTATAGTCCACAATGGCCACGAGATTGTCGGCCTTGAAATGAGCAGCGGCCATAGCCGACTCCCATATCTGGCCCTCCTGGCACTCGCCATCGCCCAGCAGCACATAGACGCGGTAGTCGAGGTTATTCAACCTGCCCGCCAGCACATGGCCCAGCGCCACCGATATCCCTTTGCCCAAAGAACCGGAGGTCATTTCAATTCCAGGCAGCTTATCTTGGACGGGATGGCCTTCCGCCCGGCGGTTGACGGTGCGCAGGCCCCACAGCTCGTCACGGTCAAAGTAGCCAGCATGGGCCAGCACGGCATAGAAGATCGGCGCCGCGTGCCCCTTGCTGAGGAAGAAGCGATCCCGTTCCGGCCAGTGCGG
>DFBV01000161.1:5548-6810 GCA_002366755.1 Anaerolineales bacterium UBA3071 | reverse complement strand
CGCCCCTTACCTGCTGCCCCGCCAACTGGACGCAGAGGGGGCGCAGGTTCTACAAGCGCTGCTGGAGGCGCAGGGGCTGCTTTTCCTGACCAATGCAGCGACGGAGGCCATCCTGGGCGATGGACACGCCCAGGGCGTGCGGCTCAAAGACGGGCGCGTGGTGGACGGCGAACTGGTCCTCATCTCCACCGGCATCCGTTCGCGGCTCGAACTGGCGCGGGAAGCCGGTCTGGAGGTAAATCGGGGCGTGGTCGTGGACGAGCAACTGCGCAGCAGTGCCGCCGACGTCTACGCGGCCGGTGACGCGGCCGAGTTCAAGGGGCGTGTCTACGGCATCATCCCCGCCGCCATCGAGCAGGCACAGGTCGCCGCGGCTAACATGGTCGCCGATCCTTCCCCCCCATCGGGGGGGACGAAAGAGGGGGGACGCGGCAGCAGCGCTACCTACAGCGGCACCATGCCCGCCAACACGCTCAAAGTTGTAGGCATTGACTTGACCTGCCTGGGCGAGGCGACGGCCACGGGCGACGACGCAGAAGTCAGCGGAGAAGCGGAAGAAGCGGAAAAAAAGGGATGGGGTCATTCCGCTCGTTCCGCTGTTCCGCTGACCATTCTGCGCAAGGCGGACCCGGCGAGTGGCGTGTACCGGCGGCTGGCGTTGCGCAAGGGCAAGATTGTCGGCGCCATCCTGCTGGGCGATACGCAGAGCGTCCGGCCCGTGCGGCAGTTGATCGCCACAGGACGCGACGTGTTGGCCTACAGCGAGCGATTGCTAGACGAGAGTTTCGATCTGAGAGCGTTGGCGCAGGGACAACTCTTTTAGCTCGTCCAACGCTCCAATCTACCAGTTTGCCAATTCACCAATTCTGAGGAGGTAAAATGCACAAAATGACACAAGCCAATCTGGAAGCAGCTTTCGCCGGCGAAAGCCAGGCGCACATGAAGTACATGGCTTTCGCTGACAAAGCAGAGAAAGAAGGGTGGCCCAACGTGGCCAAGTTGTTCGCGGCCATCGCCTATGCCGAGAGGGTGCACGGCACCAATCACCTCAAGGTATTGGGCGGTGTCGGTAAATCGGCGGGCAATCTGCAGGCGGCCATTGACGGCGAGACCTACGAGGTGGAGGAAATGTATCCCGCCTTCGCTGCCGTGGCCGAACTGCAAGAGGAAAAAAGGGCGCTGCAGAGCATGAACTGGGCGCTGGAGGCGGAGAAGTATCACGCCGACGTCTACGGCCAGGCCAAAGCGGCGGTGGAAGAGGG
>DFBV01000161.1:1553-5418 GCA_002366755.1 Anaerolineales bacterium UBA3071 | reverse complement strand
CAGGTGACCAGCAGATCGTCACAGGTTGCTTGCGGACGCTAGCAAGAAAAGACAGGAGGGATTCATGGCACAAAAGGAAAAGATACCCGCTTGTGTCCAACCAACAGCCGGCCCGATATTGCCGGGGCCAGAACCTGCCCCCATGGGGGGCGGGCCACGAGACAAAGAGGAGGTGCGTAAGGTGATTGCACGTGTAGGCCAGGAAGCACCCGATTTCGAGACCAACGCTTTCGTAGATGGGGCCTTCAAGAACATCAAGCTATCGGACTACCGGGGCCAGTGGGTGGTGCTCTGCTTCTATCCCGGCGATTTCACCTTCGTTTGACCGACGGAATTGACGGCAGTTGCCGCCAAGTATCCGGAATTGAAGGGGTTGGGCGTCGAGGTACTGTCCATGAGCGTTGACAGCGTCTTCGTCCACAAGATATGGCAGAAGGAAGAGCTATCCAAGATGGTCGAAGGCGGGGTGCCCTATCCGATGCTCTCCGACCGGGGCGGAAAGATCGGCGCCGTCTACGGGGTGTACGACGAAGCGGCGGGGGTGAACGTCCGCGGCCGCTTCCTGATTGACCCCGACGGGGTGATCCAGGCAATGGAGGTGTTGACGCCGCCCGTGGGCCGCAACCCGGCCGAACTGGTCCGCCAGGTCAAGGCGTTCCAGCATGTACGGGAGACAGGCGAGGCAACCCCCTCCGGCTGGACGCCAGGCAAGACCACGCTCAAGCCAGGCCCTGATCTGGTGGGCAAGGTTTGGAAAGTGTGGAAGCCAGAAGCGTAGAGACAACCATCAGACAACTAGCGTGGTCTGGTATCTCAAACGCCGTTGTCAAGGATTGTTATAGGAGATAAAGTCCGTGAAAATGTGGAAGTGTTCCGTATGCTGATACGTGTGGGACGGCGACGAAGCACCGGACAGATGTCCCAAGTGTGGCGCGCCCAAAGAGAAGTTCGACAAACTCTCCCCTGAGGCGGCCAACAAGATCGAGCGCTCTCGCTTCACCAACGGGTTGCACATAAGCCTGTTCTCGC
The DNA here is from genome assembly GCA_002366755.1 of Anaerolineales bacterium UBA3071. Lineage (GTDB taxonomy): Bacteria > Chloroflexota > Anaerolineae > UBA3071 > UBA3071 > UBA3071. The sequence goes on along the minus strand of DFBV01000161.1, from coordinate 4,389 downwards.
TGCTGGACACCGTGGTCGAGATCGCCGAGGTAGGGATTGAGGACGAACTCGATCCGGCCTGTGTGCGCGTCTTCGAGTTGGCCCGGAACGAGGCCGCTATCTCGCGGCAGCGGATCAAGGCGGAGATCGAGGGCCACATAGCGAAGGGAAAGTGGGGGTAGATGGAACGGGGGAAGGGATGGTTGTATCTCTTCCCTCTACCCTCTTCTGTTGAGACGAGGAGGAAAACATGAACGACGCGATTACTATGCTTAGGGCAGACATGCGGGATGAGCACGCCGCCATCATTCAGTACCTGCAGCATGCCTACGCCATAGGCGAGGGAGAGGAAGCCTGCGAAATTGAGGCTATCGCCCGCGACGAGATGCGCCACTTGCGTTGGCTGGCGGAGATGGTCGTCGAGTTGGGCGGCGACCCCACCATGGAACGAGGCGAGGTCGACGGAAGCGGCGCCGGGCCTGTAGAATGGATGGCTCGCGACATTGCTGCCGAGGAGAGAGCTATCGCCCAGTACAAGGAGCACATAGCCGCCATTGACATTGACAATGACAATCCCCGCGTTGTGCGCTTGCTGAAGCGCATCCTGTCGGATGAGATGGCACACAAAGAGGCGTTCTCCGGTCTGGCCGAGGAGTTGGCCGAAGAAGCAGCCAAGGCAGAGAAAGCTGCACAGCAAGGCGAGACTATCTCACCGCGCGTCTTTGAGATTCTGAATCAGGGTGTGCGCCACGAGTACACTGTAATTCTGCAGTATCTCTACCACTCCTTCGTCATTCCGCACCGTGACGTGGGGCGCGAGCTGGACATGCAGGCTATCAACGAAATGCAGCACATGGGCTGGCTGGCAGAAGAGGTGGGGGAGCTGGGTGGCCATCCACGTATGGAGCATGCCGAACTTACCCTGGAAGGCGACACGACAGCCATGCTCGAGGCAGACATAGCCGCCGAGCGAGAGGTGACGCGGGTCTACGGGCGTCAGATCAAAGAGCTGGAAGACGCCGATCTGAAGGCCCTCCTGACCCGCATCCGCGAGCACGAGATTTATCACGACGAACTGTTCAACGATCTTCTGGAGCAGGTACAGGAGAGGGAGTAGGGGCGACCGGCCGGTCGCCCGTACTTGGCGAGAGGATAGAACAGATCCAATATCGGATCTTTGGGTTTCACTGACGACAAACGCTAGAACAGTACGACTTTTGTCGTAGACAGACGGCCACCTTTTTGCTACACTGAGGTAGAAAGGTGGCCGTTTTTGATTATGGATGATTGGGTATTGCCAGAGATCAACATAGAACGGTGCGACCAGTGTGGCGCCTGCATCGAACAGTGTCCGACCGGTGCGGTGGAGATGGGGCCGAGGGGGCCGTTTTTCGCCCGCCCGGCTGACTGCACCTACTGCGCACTGTGCGATGCCGCCTGTCCCCAAGGGGTGATTACGTGCACTTATGAGATTGTATGGGGTCGGTGAGTTCGTAAGACGTGAAGCATGAGGGATACCTAGCCCTTGATGTCACGTTTCACATATCACGTTTCACAGAGGGAGAGGAAGTATGGCCGTTCGACAGATCGTGAAGATTGATGAGGAACTGTGCGACGGGTGCGGCGCTTGCGTGATCCCCTGCGCAGAGGGTGCGATTGTTTTGGTGGACGGCAAGGCCAAGGTGGTGGACGAACCGCTCTGCGACGGAGCGGGCTTCTGCATTCCCATTTGCCCCACCGGCGCGCTGAGCATCGAGGAGCGGGAAGCTCCCGACTTTGACGAGGCAGAAGCCGAAGCGTTGATGCACGAACGTGGGCAGACCTACATCACCCAGCTCTGCTTTAACTGCGCCACCGGCGAGGACAAGGCCCACCTCGTACCCCTCCGCCACCAGGGGCAGAGCCTGTGGGTATGCACCCGCTGTCTGCCAACGCTCATCCACGGCTAGGATGTGTTTATGGTAGTAGTCCATCTGTATGGAAGCCTGCGCCGCTATGCACCCGATCCTCGACCCGACCGGGAAAGCGTGGTGCGGCTGGAGCCACAGTCCGGGGAGACCGTGGGGACCCTCCTGGCGCGGCTGAACATCCCGCCCGCCGAGGTCTACCACGTTTTCCTGAACGGAGCGCTTCTCTCTACCCGCAACTCGATGGCTCCCTGGCTGGGGTACCAGCAGGTCCGGGAAGGGGCGCCAGGTCGGGACTCCGGGTTGGACGTGCCCGTGCAGGATGAGGACCGGCTGGGGCTGTTCGCCAGTGATATGGCGCTGCTGGTGGTTTGATGTATGACGATTTCAGCGCTGATTACGACCGCTTCATGAACTGGCCGGCCCGGCTGGCGGCGGAGATGCCCTTCATCGAAGGGCAGTTGCAGGCGATCGGAGCCCGCCGCGTGCTGGACGTGGCCTGTGGCACGGGGATGCATGCTGTGGCGCTGGCCCAGCGGGGCTACAGCGTAGCGGGCGCCGACTTCAGTACAGGGATGGTCGAGCGGGCGCGGGCCAACGCAGCCACCGCCGCGCCTGTCCTGAGCGCTGTCGAAGGAGGCGAGGTGCGCTTCGAGGTGGCCGGCTTCGGGGAGCTGGCACTAGCGTTCGGCAGCAGTACGCCCGGCGCCGCATCTTCAGGACGGCATAGCCCCACCGGCTTCGACGGACTGCTTTGCCTGGGCAACTCACTGCCTCACCTGCTGACCCCGGCAGATCTGCGAACCGCGATGGAGGACTTCGCCGCCTGCCTGCGGCCCGGCGGCCTGCTCCTGATCCAGAACCGCAACTTCGACGCCGTGCTGGCCCGCCGCGGGAGGTGGATGGAGGCCCCCCCTCCTTCCCCCCCATTGGGGGGGATGAAGGGGGGG
>DFBV01000161.1:0-1541 GCA_002366755.1 Anaerolineales bacterium UBA3071 | reverse complement strand
CTCTTCCTGCGCTTCTACGACTTCGAGCCCGACGGCACGCTGACCTTCAACCTGGTGACATTGCGGAGGGAGGCAAGCGACGCCTGGAGCCAGCAAGTTGCGTCCACACGGCTGCGCCCTCTGCTGCAGAGAGACCTGAGAGCAGTGCTGGCAGAGGCAGGCTTTCGGGAGATCGCCTGCTACGGTGACATGCAGGGTGCGCCTTTTGACCCTACCAGCAGCCCGAACCTGGTGGTGACAGCGAGAAAATGGTAGATCGGTAGAGAGGAGAGAGATCATGAGCGAGCACATCAACAACCAGACGAAACGCAAAGAAGCACTCAAGTGGTTGCTTCGCCAGTTGCACGAAGGCAAGACCATCGAAGAAGTCAAGGGAGAGTTCGCCGCGTTGCTGCAAGACGTGAGCGCGATGGATATCGCCGCGATCGAGCAGGAATTGATCGCAGAAGGAATGCCGGAAACGGAGATCAAGCGACTGTGCGATGTCCACGTCGCCCTGTTCCGCGAATCGTTGGAAGCCCAGGAGAAGCCGGACACCATCCCCGGCCACCCGGTCTACACCTTCTTTGCCGAAAACGGGGCTGCCGGGCGCGTGCTGGATGCATTGGAAGAGGCGTTGGAAGCGCTCAAAGCCGCTCCCGACGCAGATCAGTTGGAGCAAGTGCGCCAGCGTCTGCAGGAACTGCGAAAGTACGAGAAGCACTATGTGCGCGAAGAGAACATCCTGTTTCCCTATCTGGAGAAGCACGGCTTCGCAGGGCCATCGTCGGTCATGTGGGCTATCCACGACGATGTGCGCGCCGGTTGGAAAACTCTTGATGCCATACTCGCCGCTGGCCCTGACGACGATCCAGCCGCTTTCAGCGTCCGGATTGACGAGATCTTCGAGCCACTGGCCACCGCCATCCGCGAAATGTTCTACAAAGAAGAGAAGATCCTCTACCCCACCGCCCTGGAGATGTTGAACGGAGAGGAGTGGTGGCAGATCCGTGTACAAAGCCCTGAAATGGGTTACTGTTATGTGAAGCCTGGGGATCAATGGCCGCCCAGGGACACGGCTCCCGAAGCCGTTGGGGCGCTGATCGGGAGGATGGCGGCTGAGGAGCCTGCTCCGGGTTCGCCGCAAGGCTTGCTCCACCTGGACACCGGCACGCTAACAGCGCAGGAGATCAACCGCTTGCTGACTCACCTGCCGATTGACATCACGTACGTGGACAAAGAGGACACGGTGCGCTTCTTCTCCCAGACCAAAGAGCGGATTTTCCCGCGTTCGCCGGCCATCATCGGCCGCAAGGTGCAGAAGTGCCACCCACCAGCCAGTCTCCACCGGGTGCAGCGGATTGTGGATGACTTTCGGGCTGGACGCCAGGACGAAGCGGAGTTCTGGATTCAGATGCAGGGCCAGTTTGTCCACATCCGCTACTTCGCCATGAGAGATGAACAAGGTGAGTACCAGGGCACGCTGGAGGTGAGCCAGGACGTTGCCCGCATCCGCACGCTGGAAGGCGAGCAGCGTCTGCTGGACGAGGAGTAGGGGCAGG
>DFBV01000224.1:658-3860 GCA_002366755.1 Anaerolineales bacterium UBA3071 | reverse complement strand
GGCGGGGTATGATCCCAGCCCGATGACGATCTCGTCACGGCTGTCGCCGTTTATGTCGCCACAGGCGGGCCTCGTCTCTCCGTTGGCGCTATTGTAGGCGCTCCACGGAACTCGCTGCCAGGCCAGGAGAGCATAGCCGGCCCCGGCATCGTCGAAGATAGCGAACCAGCCGCCGTTGGCGGGGTATGATCCCAGCCCGATGATGATCTCGTCCTTGCCGTCGCCATCCACGTCGCATAGAGCCGGCCGGGTCTCCCCGTTGGCACTATTGTAGGCAGACCACGGAACTCGCTGCCAGGCTATAGGGGCATAGCCGGCCCCGGCATCGTCGAAGACCTCGAACCAGCCGCCGTTGGCGGGGTGTGATCCCAGGCCGATGACGATCTCGTCCCGGCTGTCGCCGTCTACGTCGCCACAGGCGGGCCTCGTCTCCCCGTTGGCGCTGTTGTAGGCAGACCAGGTGACGCGCGGCCAGGCCAGGTGGGCATAGCCAGCGCCGGCATCGTCGAAGGTCTCGAACCAGCCGCCGTTGGCAGGGTATGACCCCAGGCCGATGACGATCTCCTGATCGAGTGGCGTCGGCGTACCAGTGGCTGTGGGTGATGGCGTCGCTGTAGGTGTAGCCGTCGGTGTGGCTGTCGGCGTATCGGTCAGCGTGCTGGTCGCAGTTGGCGTCTGGCTCGGCGTGGCTGTCGGCGTGTTCGTTGGTGTCTCGGTGGCTGTAGGAGTGGTTGTAGGAGTGGCTGTGGGCGTGTCCGTTGGTGTCTCGGTCGGCGTCGGAGTTGGAGTCGGGGGTGGCGAATCACCCAAGTGCAAACGGCCTACTCCCCAGGCATTGTCGTCACCTGGAGTCCCCTCGTCTACAGCACGGCCCTCAAGGAATCCCGCGATCTGAGACGCTGTGTAGGAAGGATAAGCTTGCTTGACCAGAGCCGCCGCGCCTGCCACGTGGGGAGCAGCTGCCGAGGTGCCAGAGAAGGCCCCTGCGCCGTAGGAGACGGTTGAGACTCCATCAGGGGCGGCGAATTCGGGCTTGCAATTCGGGTGGGGACAGCTACCTGTCCAAGGACCCCCTCCAAGCGCGTTGCGTGGGCCGCGTGAGCTGAAGCTCTCAATGACACTTGGTGTGGTATAGCCGAAAGCACCGACGGCCACCGCACCATCGGCATCGGCGGGGATCATCAGACTGCTCTCTTCAACTTTGTACTGATAGTCGTCATAGAAGCTATATAGCTCCAGGTAGCGGTTGTCTCCACTCTTCTTTTCGATGACCACGCCATAGTAGGCACTATAGAGAATGCTCAGGCAGCCGCCTTCCGTCGGCGTGGGCTCATTGTCGTCGAACGCATAGTACAGCGTCCAGGAAGAGCCGGTCCAGCGAATCACCAGTAAATCGTAGTTGCTGCTGGCGGTTGGCCACTCGTTCCACGAGAGGAATACGCACATAGGCGTACCACCGGCGGACTGGTAACCAATCTGGTTGATGTTGGCACCGGAGGCAAACTGATGGTACTGTGGGACGCTCGAAGGCGTGTATGTGGCCTCGTAATGACGCTGTGCCTCGTTCCCCATGGCAATCGCCCAGAAAATGTTTCCGTCGTTTCGGGCATGGTTGACCTGATCATCCAGATAGCCCGTGCCATCGTAGGGCCCCGAGTTCACCCAACCGACCGACATCGCCGCCACTTGCACCCCCTCCGCTATCATGTCGGTCACGATGGCCTCAATGTCGGCATCGTCGTCGAAGGCATACAGGATCATCTTGTCAACGCCGGGCGCCGCGTCGTAGACGATTTCGGCGACAGCACTGCCGTGTTGGCCTTCGTCCTCGAAGGCCGTGGACTTGTAGTTCCTGCGCACCAAGCGACTGCCTAGGGGCAGGTCACCGCTGCTCTGCAGGCTGGACCAGTTCGTGAATCCGAAGTCGATGACGGCCACGATGACGCCGTCGCCGTCGATCCCTGAGGCGTGCCAAGTATCCGCCCTGATCACGGTTATCCCCTCGCTAGTCGTCGCTGTTGCACCATTGGCAAGGGCAGGCGGACATAAGCGGCTTCGGGCAGGGAGGCGATGGCCTTCAGCGCGGAAATGGGCACCAAAGCCGACACTCGGTCGCTGGCCACCGTGCCGATCTCGACACCCGATTCGGCAATCGCCTGCACGAGAGAGGCCACATCGCCTCTGTCGTCCTCGACAACAACCAGCACCCTGTTATCCTCCTGCAGTTTGATCACGTGGTTATCCGCGACCTGCTGGACAGCGAAGGGCCCATCAGTCTCATGGGCATCCACTAACTCCCATAGCATTCCTTGCAACTTGGGGTTTCCTGACTTTGGATGCTTGCCGGAGTCGGGGATTTCCACAATGGTGACCGACAGGAGAGGTGGGATCTGTGTCATGATTGCCTCGCTCTCCAAGTCAGTCTCTAGCTGTGCTAGTGTACTCGTAGGCGTTCTGGTGGCGGTTGGCGTCGGCGTTGACGTCACCGTGACGATGGTGCTGAGGGCAGTATCGGCTGGATAGTCGGGATCGGAATACTCCACGCTGGGGTCTGCGGACAGGGCAGCCATTTCCGCTGGCCACTTGTACTTGTCCTGGCGGGCAACATCTATGACATCAGATGATGGCATTTGTGAGAAGACACGCGTCGCTCCAACAATGATGGAGGCCAAGACGAAGGCCACTGCCAAAAGCCAGTGGAAGCTTCTGTGGTTCATAACAAGGTCTCCTCTCGATCAAGGTACAGCACTTGGATCACTTCCATATCCGGGTCCGTCAGCTTTCTCGCATCCAGATAGTGCTCTGCTATATGTCAGTACGAGAGTGCTCCTCAGGTAGCACGGTGGTACTCTATTGCCCGGTGCTTTCGTACTTCGCAAACAACAGAAAGCCGACCGCTCTCAAAATCTCGTGAGTCGCGGTCGGCTCTTTTCTTCACACCCTCACTCTCCTTGCCGTAGCACTGCATTGCGCTACAGACGAATTGGCAAAGAAGAACAAATATCATCATACACTTTTGAATATTCTACCGCCCAACCAGATTCCTGTCAAATGCGTGAGTCAAGTTTCTCTGCGCTCTCCTGGCAAACAGCCATGTCCAGCAGGAGCGAGCACTTCATCAGCCGAGCCGCTACACCACGTCAGCCTCCACCCGCTTGCGGAAGGCCAGCTTGTCGCCTGACACGTCGGCGACGATGGTATC
>DFBV01000224.1:0-561 GCA_002366755.1 Anaerolineales bacterium UBA3071 | reverse complement strand
TCCAGCCTGAGCTTGCGCTCCGCCAGCAGACCTCGCAGACGGCGCAACTGGATGGTCACGATCTGCACCAGATGCTCCCGTGTCAGGCTGTGGAAGACGACGATCTCGTCGATACGATTGAGGAACTCGGGGCGGAACTGGGCTCGCAGCGCGGTCATCACCCGCTCACGGATCGTTTCGTCGCTGAGCCCCTGCTCGTGTAGATACTGGCTGCCCACGTTGGAGGTCATGATGACGATGGTGTTCTTGAAGTCCACCGTCCGCCCGTGACTGTCGGTGAGGCGGCCATCGTCTAGCAGTTGCAGCAGCGTGTTGAAGACCTGCGGATGGGCCTTCTCGATCTCGTCGAAGAGCACCACGGAGTAGGGCTTGCGCCGCACTGCCTCGGTGAGCTGCCCTCCCTCTTCGTAGCCGATGTAGCCCGGCGGCGCGCCGATGAGCCGGCTGACCGTGTGTCGCTCCTGATACTCGGACATGTCAATGCGCGTCATGGCCTGTTCGTCGTCGAAGAGGAACTCGGCCAGGGCATGGGCCAGCTCCGTCTTGCCCACACCGGTCGGC
>DFBV01000281.1:3808-6397 GCA_002366755.1 Anaerolineales bacterium UBA3071 | reverse complement strand
CAACTTGGCCAGGTACGAACGTTCAAGCGAGCGGTCAATGGGTTAGTTGACCTGATGGCCCAGCAGCACGCGCCAGGCAGTGCATTGCGCGTACAGGTGCTCCATGCACACAATCCCGAAGGGGCGGCCATGCTACGCGATCTGGTAGATCAACGGTTTGATTGCACCTGGCTACCAGTGGGTCCCATGTCTCTTGTGCTGGGCGCCCATACTGGCCCCAGTATGGTGGGAGTTGGTTACGCGTCACTGGCGGCTTTTCCCGATATGCCATAAGGGGAACACTTTGGGGGAAGCCTGTCCAGCAACTCGCTGAAGCCAACCACGCTGCAGCAGAGTGGAAGTATGTCGTCGAGGGTGAAACTGCTGCCAGTGAGTTGGTAGTTGTCGTTGTCAAGTTAGGTGTAACCGGCAAGTTGGTGATTATCACTGTGTTCCTGGTGCGAAAAAACGATGATATGTGACATTTGTGGTCGAGAAGGTGCTCGCGTTCGCCACGTAGCCCGCAGTTACGGCAAGGGTGAGAACTTGCTCGTCATTGAGAACGTCCCCGTCATTAGGTGTCCGCGTTGCGGGGAAAGTTACCTGACTGCCGAAACATTGCACGAGATTGAACGCATCAGATTGCACCGACAGAGTTTTGCTCAAGAGCGTCCCGTGCCTGTAGCAATCTTCGCCTAGTGCGTTTGGTTCTCATCATCCAACTGCGCTGCCGACGAGCTGCAACCGCACTGGGTGTTGCTGTAGACTGATGTTGGTCGAGACTATCGGCGGAGCTGTCGGAAGGCGGCGGGGTGAGCAACCCTCACCGAACAGCTATCTTCCCAATCTGACAGGCAGCACGCTGCGCCAGTGGCTGCTTCGCACGCCCGGGCCACGTCCACGAGCACGGCCACGCCCACACGGACCAGCGCCCGCGCCAGATGGCCCAGCGGCAGCCCCATGATGCTGGCATAGCAGCCCTCGAAACGCGACACCGGCGCGAAGCCCCGATACTGAATGGCATAGGCTCCCGCTTTGTCCAGCGGATCACCACTGGCGACGTAAGCGGCGATCTCGTCGTCGCTGTAGCCCCGCATCCAAACGCAGCTTTCACTGACCTCAGTGGCCTCTTGACCTGTAGCCGCATCCAGCGCCGTCACAGCGCTGTAGACGAGGTGCGGTCGGCCTCGCAAGGCACGCAGCATACCTACCGCATCCTCGGCATCGGCCGGCTTGCCCAGCACCACGCCATCGAGCACGACGACTGTATCGGCGGCGACGATGATCGCGTCGGGGTATCGGCAAGCCACTGCAGCAGCCTTGGCGCGGCTCAGTCGCTGCACCACCTCCACCGGCGGTTCGCCCGGAATCTGGCGCTCGTCCACCTCAGCCGCGGCGACGGTGAAGGGCAGCGCCAGCGCAGCCAGCAACTCGCGCCGCCGCGGGGAGCCGGAGGCCAGAACCAGTGAAACATTCACAGCATGTCGCTCGTTGACAGACAACTCAGTGGATGATACAATCTCTCTGGAGGGCATGGGGGTTCGTAGTGGGCGCTTCAGCGCCCCTCGCGGGGCGGTAGGGGTTCGTAGTAGGCGCTTCAGCGCCGTTTGCGGGACGAGAAAGTGGCCGAAGCCGCTACTACGAACCTGGACTCGTCGCTTCTGACTGAGAAGGCAAAGACCCGCGGGCTGACCAGCTCAACCCTGCGAGAGCCTGCTCCTATTGCAGCAGTTGCTGCAACTTCAGCAGGTCCGGTAGCGGAGCCTGCACCTGTATCTTGCCGCTCATGAACGCCGACATGGCATTGATCTGCCCCGCCACGATGCCCAACAAAGTGTCACTCTCCGTCGTGACCCGGATATCAGGCGATTCGACGCTCGCCTCCTCCAGCGAAGTCACCTGCCCGTCCTCGACCTCCATCACGAAGGAGATGTCCAGATCAGTGCAATCGAACTGCAGAGACTTGGTAAACGCACCAAGCCGCTTCTGCATATCGGGATCGTCAAGGCGCTCCTTCATCGCTTCCAGAACCCCCAGAACTTCTTCTCGGGTAGCCATCGTGTCCTCCTTGGACTTCTGTGGACTTCTGTTTCCGTGCAAGGATAGCACAACAGTTTCCTGCTCCCTTTGCCCCCTCGCTCCTCTGCGCCCCTGCACCCCTGCGCCCTTGCTCCTTGCCATACAGCCGCCGGTAGACGGCGTACTGTTGCAGCACGCCCCGCACATATCGCTGGGGCTGGGAATTGGTGATCGTCTCCAGGAAGAGATCTTCGTCGTCGCCAGCCGCAGCACGCCAGAAACGGGCATTGCCCGGCCCAGCATTGTAGCTCACCAGCGCCGTCGCAAGGTTGTCTCCGGCACCCTCCAGGGCGAAGGCCAGATAGTAGACCCCGAACTTGACATTGATGTACGGACGGTAAACATGCGCCGGCTGGTAGCCGGGCCAACCGATGCGTTGAGCCACCCATTCACCAGTGGAAGGGATAACCTGCATCAGCCCCTGCGCGGCGGCGTACGACCGCGCCCCCGGCTCGAAGAGGCTCTCCTGGCGGATGACAGCATAGATCAGCAGGGAATCCAAGCCTTGGACCTCGGCCTCCGCTTCCACCA
>DFBV01000281.1:0-3703 GCA_002366755.1 Anaerolineales bacterium UBA3071 | reverse complement strand
TCCTTCACGTCGGCCAGCTCGTCGAGCGCCTCCGTGCGCAGGCCCAGCGCCAACAGCGCTGCGCCGCGCTGGTAAGCCGGATCCCGCACCACCGCCTCGGGCAGCGCCCGCAGATCAGTGCTCTCCGCCGTTGGCAGCCAACTGCGCAGCCATTCCTCCGCTCCCACTTGACCCTGGGCCTCGATGTTCAGCTCTGTTGATCCCCTGTCCGGCGAAGACAACGTGATCTCTGACGCCAGCGCTAACACCCGCGCCCGCTCGGCGTAGTAGCCCTCCGGAGCGGCCTCCAGCAGCGTTTGCCAGACTTCGGCAGCCGCTTCCTGTTCCCCCACTGCCAGCAGAGTCTTGCCCAGCCACAAGCGTGTGGACTGAGGCCGGTACCAGGCATACTCTTCCAGGAGCATCTGCCAGAGCGCTACCGCCTGATCGACCTCCCCAAGACGATACCGGTTCAGCGCCGCCTGGAAGAGCGCTGCTCCTGCCTGCTCTGATGCAGGATAGCGCTGCTGAAGGTCCGCGTATTCCTCTGCGGCCGTTTCGTAGTCCCTCGCCCGCTCCGCCCACTGCGCGGCCATCGCCAGCGCTTCCGGTGCTTGGGGATGCTCAGGGTTCTCCTTGGCGAAGCGATGCAGCAACCGCCGCGCCGCCTCCTGCTGATCGTCCTGGCGCAGCGCCTTGGCCTGGCTGAGCCAGGCCTCGCCCCAGAGGTTGCTTTGGGGAAACCGCTCGATCAGCCGATCCCACTCTGCGACTGCCAGGTCGGGCAGATCCAGCGCCAGATAGGAGCGGGCCAGGTAGTCAAGGGCCTCGGGCTGGTATCCCCCTGGGTCAGCGTCCATGTAACGCCCAAACGCCTCCAGCGCCGGCCAGTAAGCGCCGTTGTGGTAGTCAATCACGCCTCGCTGGTAGTCGTCCACAGCCGCTCCCATGTCCAGCAGTGCCTTCAACGCCACGTAGGCGTAGACGCTCTTGGGCTCGGCGGTCATGGCGGCGCGGAGATGCAGTTCTGCTTCTTCGGGCCGTTCGTCCACCCGCAGCACCTCGGCCTGACGCAACTCAGCTTCCGCCCGTTGTGCGGGGGTACGGGACAGTCTCCGCAGTCCCTGATACTGCGCCAGCGCCCCGTCGTAATCGCCGCGCAGGAAATGCACCTGGGCCATGTCCCGCCGCAAGCGACGCGACGTCGCAGCGTCAGGTGAGACTGCCAGCGCCGCCTCGTAGGCGGCCAGGGCTGCGTCAGGTCGTCCCGCTTTGCGGTGCGCATCGGCCATGCGCTCCTGGACAACATGGGCCAGCGTATCGCCCGCTTCATCAAGGTAGGCCTCATAGGCGACAATGGCCTCATCCCAGGCCTCCGCGCCGGCCCGCGCCTGACCCAGCAAGAACAGCGCATCGGCGCGCCGGGGATCGTCGGCATGGTCGTGCAGGAAAGCTTCAAAGGCGGTTGCTGCCTCGACGAGGAGCTCATCCAGCAGATAGCACTGCGCCAAGCAGAAGCGGGCTTCGGGCGCTTCGGGGCCAGTTGGGGAATCACGCAGCAGGTCGGCGAAGGCGCGGCGGGCGGCAGTGTAGTCGCCATTGTGCTGCAAGCGGCATCCCTCGCTGAGCCGAACCGAGGGGACGGGGGTCGGCGTTGGCGTGGGCGTGCGGGTGGGCGTGGGTGTGGGTGTGAGTGTGTGTGGGAGTGTAGGCGTGGGTGTGAGTGTATATGGGAGTGTGGGCGTGGGCGTGAGTGTGTATGGGAGTATGGGCGTGGGTGTGGGTGTGTGTGGGAGTGTGGGCGTGGGTGTGAGTTCGGGCCGGTCGGTGGCGCGGCGGATGGTCAGCAGGAGCAAGGACAAGGCCAGCAGCAGCACGAGCGTGCTGAGGCCAACGTCCCAGCGCATCCAGAGTCGTCTTCTGTCCTTCGTCCTTCGTCCCTCATCCTGCATGCTCCCATTATGCCCAGTTTCGGTTCGCTGTCAAGCTGGATGTTGGAGGTTGGAGGTTGGAGGTTGGATATTGGATATTGGATATTGGAGGCGTATCAGAATCCTTCCGCTCGCTCCGCTGTTCCGCTGACGAGCAGGTTGACGGTTGGGCGGACATATGTTAGAATGGTCACAAGGCAACAGGAGAACACTGCCGCAGTGAAGGGAGACGTCTGCAGTGAGCAAGACACACCATTCATTGACCATTCGGTTCAGCAGGCCGGATGACCAGACCTATCACCTGCAACTGGAGGGCCCTGCGGTAGGCGAGGTGCGGGGTGGCTTTGTGATGCCATACGACCCGGCGACCTGGCGAGCGATCATGCTGGCCCTGGCGCCGGGTTTTGTCTTGGCAGATGCTGAGCCTGAGACGCGGGCGGCCTTGCAGCCGCTGGGCGACCTGAAGCGACTGCCCCAGATTGCCGGCGCGGCCCTGGCTGAAGCTCTGCTGACCGATGAACCGATCAGGAGTGGTTTCGGGGTGGCCCTGAGCGGGGCACACGGGCGGCGTCAAGCACTGCCGCTGGAGCTGCGCTTCGGGGCCGGATGCGACGCGCTGGCCGCGCTGCCCTGGGAGTTGCTCCACCACGACGACCACTTCCTGGTGGCCGATACGTCCATCGCCCTCAGCCGCTACCCCGAGGAAGCCCTGCCCCCCACACCGGCCCTGGCCAACCTGCCCCTGCGGGTGCTCCTCGTACTATCGGAGCCCAGCGACGCCTCCCCCATTCTTCCCCACGAAGCCAGGCGACAACTGCTGCACGGGCTGCGCACCATGGACGAAATGGGCGCCGTTTTCGTAGACCTACTGCGCCCGCCCACCTTCGACACCCTCGTCGAGGCCATCACCAGCAGCTCCTACCAGATGCTTCTCTTCTACGGCCACGGCGTCTACGACGAGACATCAGGCGGCCGCCTGCTCTTCGAGGACGAGTTCGGCGGCGGGGACCTGGTCGAGGCGGGAGAGTTGGGTACTGTCCTGCGCAACAGCGAGGTGCGGCTGGTGCTCCTGGGCGCCTGCCAGTCGGCGCAGATTGGCAAGGCCAAGGGCATATGGAGCGGGACGGCGCCGGCGCTGCTGCGAGCTGGCGTGCCCCTGGCCATCGGCATGCAGGTGAGCATGAGGGTGGATGCGGCGCTGGCCTTCATCCGTCAGTTCGCCCTCTCGCTGGCCGCAGGCAAGCCGGTCATCCAAGCGGTGGCCGACGGTCGCAAGCCGCTGGTGCGGCGCAAGTACGGCGCAGCCTGGTTCATCCCCGCCCTCTACGGCCGGCCATCGGGCGACACCCGGCTGTTCGACCCCCACCAGCCCCTGCCCAAGGGCACTGGGGACTTGCGGACAAGAATGAAAGCGCTGCGCGCCCAGATCAGCCATCTGGAAGCGCAGGTCGGGCAGATGGGCATGCTGACCCGGCCGCAGGAGATCGTCCAACTGCGAGCGGCCAGGGCCAGCTTTGCCCAGGCCCGGGCGGAACTGGCCGAGGCGACGCCGGGCGGTTATGCGGCGGTGACCAGTCCGCTGTACGGCGTGCCCTCCAACCCCGTGTTCGTGGGGCGGTCGGCGGAGCTGCGGGACGTGAGCCAGGAACTGGTCGGTGAGCACCCCGTGGTCATCTGGGGTGCTGGCGGCATCGGCAAGACAGCGCTGGCGGCGGAGGTGGCCCACCGCCAGGGCTACCGCTTCCCGGCAGGCGTGCTGTGGCTGGACTGCCGCGGCGGCCCGGCGTTGGACA
>DFBV01000257.1:3076-5642 GCA_002366755.1 Anaerolineales bacterium UBA3071 | reverse complement strand
AGGCTGGTTCAGCGACACGCAGGATGTGGAGGTCATCTTTGCCAATGATGGGCAACATCTGCTAGAATATTACGGGCTGGACGTGGCGGGCAACATCGAAGCGGAGCATGAGTTGCGGGTGCCCATAGACATGCAGCCGCCCTCCACGGCCTATCTATTGGACGGTGATGAGGGGCTCGATGGCTGGTTCACCTCGCCGGTAGCTGTAACCCTGTTGCCTACCGACACCGTCTCGGGCATCGCGGCGACGTACTACCGCCTGGATGGCGAGCCGTGGCAGAGCGGCACCAGCTTCGTCGTCGCCGATGATGGCACACACACGCTGGAGTTCTACTCCGTGGACAGCCTGGGCAACGAGGAGCAGTGGTTCCCGGTGGCGCTGAAGATTGACACGCAGCCGCCCGGCCCGCCCACCCGGCCGCAGGCGAGCCCTGTGGGATGGACTAACGTCAACGATTTCGACGTCGTCTGGGCCAACCCGCAGGACCTTTCGGGCATCGGTGGGGCTTGCTACAAGCTGGACGAGGAGCCCGCCGCGCCCGATGACGGCACTTGTCGTCCGGTGACGGGCAATACGTTGCATGGCATTGAGGTCCCCGACGAGGGGGCGTACGATCTCTTCCTGTGGCTGAGGGACGGCGCGGGCAATGCCGATCACGACAACCGCAACGTGGCTCTGGATGCGCTGCATTACGACGCCACGCCGCCCACGACAACGCTGACCATCTCGGGAAGTTTGGGCTGGAATGGCTGGTACACCTCGCCGTTGACGCTGACGTTCGACGTGGAGGATGAGCTTTCCGGCCCGGGCAATGCTCGCTACCGCATTGACGGCGGCCCCTGGCAGGCAGGTCTGCAAGCGGTCATCGCCAACGAGGACAAGCACGTGGTGGAGTACTACGGCCTGGACGTGGCAGGCAACGAGGAGATCAGCCAGACGGCCACGCTGCGCATGGACCTTCACGCGCCAGACCCGCCCACGAGCCTGATGGTCTGGCCCCAGGGCTGGTCCAGGGAGAATCGTTTCAGGGTCTCTTGGAGCAATCCGCTGGACTTCTCGGGGATTGTCGGGGCTCTCTACCGGTTCGATACGCCACCGGTCACCGGCTACGACGGCACGTTCGTCACCACCACCACGACGATCACCAACATGATTGTCCCCGCGGAAGGGCGACATGACCTGTATCTCTGGCTGACCGACACCGCAGGCAACGCCGATCCCACGCACTGGATGATGGTGCCGGATGCTGTGTGGTACGATGGCACACCTCCGACGACGACGTTGGTGGTCAGCGGCACTGCGGGCAGCGGCGGGTGGTACACGTCGGATCTGGATGTTGCCGTGTCGGCGGACGAGCAGGCCTCCGGCGTCGCTGAGACGTGGTATCAGGTTGATGGCAGTGGCTGGGTCAGTGGCACCACCTTCAGTCTGACTGTCGAGGGTCCGCACCGCGTGGAGCACTATGCTGAGGATGTGGCGGGCAACGTGGAGATGACCCGCACCACCTGGGTCAACATCGACCGCCAGCCCCCCCAGTCTTCCATCGTGGGCCTGGCGGCCTATCAGTCTGGCTCGATTTTCACCGTCGGGTGGCAGGGAACCGATGGCGAGGCGGGCTCTGGCATCACTGGCTACGATCTGCAGGTGCGGCAGGGGCGGAGTGGCCCCTGGCTCACCTGGCTGGTCAACACGCCCATGACGTCAGCGCTTTTTGCAGGTCAGCCGGGGCGCACCTACTACTTCCGTGTGCGGGCGCGTGACCAGGCGGGGCATGTCGAAGAGTACCCTGGTGGCGATGGCAGCGCTCGCACGGCGGTGCAGGTGGTGTCCAACCCGGACTTCGAGGCGCAGACCTTTGATCCGTGGACGCTGTACGGTGCGCTCTCCAGCAAGTCGGCGGTGACGGAAACCCTTTCGCCGAGCGGCGAGACAACCTGGGCAGCCCAGTTGGGCAGCCCCGACTACGGGCCCAGCCTGGACTTAGCGGAGCCGGGCACGGTGCCGGTGGGTGCGGCGATCATCTCGCAGACCGTCGCCGTCCCCGGGCCGAACGACATGGCAAGGCCGTCACTGACGTTATGGTATCGCGTCTTCACTTATGATCTTCTCTGGAGCGAGCGGTTCCAGAAGTTCTATGACACCTTCGAGGTGACCATCGAGGGCATTCCCATTTCCAGGGCGCTGACCTTGCGGGATGGTAACGATGCTGGCCCCGATCCGCAGCTTGGTGTGGATTACGGCGTGCTGAAGGACCTGGGCTGGCGCTATGCGGCCATTGACCTGACGCCCTACGCCGGGCAGACGATCCAGATCGTCTTTGCTAATCACAATCGCTGGGATCAGCATTTTAATACCTGGACTCTCGTTGATGACGTACAAATCGTGGATCGCTACGCGTTCGTGCAGCGCTATCTGCCATTGGTGATCACGGCAGGCGAAGTTCATGCTGCGGCTGCTGCGCCCCGCCATAGCCCGCTGGAAGGCCAACCGGTACGCTAAGACGTAAAACGAATCTGTTGAGAAAAGTCAGAAGCCATCAGCGGATTAAGCGGATGAAGCGGATAG
>DFBV01000257.1:2692-2998 GCA_002366755.1 Anaerolineales bacterium UBA3071 | reverse complement strand
CTTAATCCGCTGACGATCTTGCGTTTTTTCAGAGGCGTCGCAGAACGTAATGCGTAAGATTACGTTTCACGTCTCACGATCTACGAGTGATGGAGAACACCATTCCTACCGAGACGGCTAGTTCAGCAACTGAACCGCAGGTTGACCCCGAGACGCTCTACCAGCAGTCCATGGCTCACTACCAGCATCGCGAATGGGAGGCTGCGCTGGAGTGTTTCACGCGCCTGCGCGAGCTGCAACCGGAACGGCAGGGGATAGAGGCTCTGCTGGACGAGGTTTCCTGGTTTCTGCAGTTGGACGCGGTAG
>DFBV01000257.1:0-2650 GCA_002366755.1 Anaerolineales bacterium UBA3071 | reverse complement strand
CGCCGTCGCTGGCTACTCTGGCTGGGAGTGACCTTGGGCATCCTGTTGCTTGTGAGCTTCTACTTCCTACAGTGTAACAGTTTTGATCTGTTAGGAGGCCAACGTCTTCAGACCCGGGTGCAGGAGTTGCGCAATCGTGCAGAGGCCCGCTTGGCTGTGGGCGACTACGAGGGGGCCATTGAGGCCTTCGAGGAACTGGTGGCGCTGGTGCCCGACGACCAGGGATCGCAGATGGGCTTGGCCCGCGCACAGCGACTGCGTGACCTGGCGGAGCAGTACGCCCAGGCTAAGGCCGCAATTGAGAATAGGGCCTGGGACGAGGCGCGTGCCTATCTGCGTGACATCCTGGCGATTGATGCGACGTACGCCGATGCCCAGGAGTTGCTTGACTTCGTGGAGCGGCAGCAGCGGTTGTTGGTGCTGTATGACGAGGGAGTGCAACGCTACAACCTCGCCGATTGGCGGGGGGCGATAGAGAAGTTCGAAGAGATTCGCACCCTGGCCCCGCCCTATCGCACTGAGGCCATCCAGGAGTATCTCTTCATCAGTTACCTGAGTGATGGTCAAGCGCAATTGACTGACGATGGTGATTCCTTGGACGCCGTGCGTCTGGCCGCGCAGCGCTTCGGCAGCGCCTTGAGCATCCATCCCAAGAACAAGCAGGCATCTGACGGACGGCGGCTGGTCTCGCTGTATCTGGAGGGCTTGACAGCGTATCAGCGGCAGGATTGGCAGCAGGCATTGACGTGGCTAGAGGCTGTGTATGAGGTGCGCCAGGACTACACGGGTGGCTACCTGGCCCTGTTGCTATGCGAAGCATATCTACGGCTGGGGGATCTGGAGCGGGATAATTCGAACTACCAGGCCGCGCTGGAGTACTACCAGGCAGCGCTGGCCCTGGAGAATGTGGATTGCAGTGAAGCCGAAGCAGGGGAGCAGGCGGTGTTGCTGGCCCTGGCCACGCCCACTCCTACGTCCACGGCAACCGCCACGCCGACGCCGACGCCCCTGCCTACGGCGACTCCCACCTCGACGTCTACACCTCTGCCTACGAGCACACCGACAGCTACGGTGCCGCCGACGCTGACCCCCACACAGACTCCGCCGCCCCCGCCACCGCCGACCGATACGCCTGTGCCCACGCCCACCGATACGCCGGCGCCGCCGACCGACACGCCGGTGCCAACAGATACGCCGACCCCGCCGCGCTAGGAGACTATCCGAGAAGCCAGCAGAGGCGGTGGCTCGACTGAGTTCAATGCCCATCGAGATCGGGGAGTATGATAGTGCTTTTCCGGATTCGGCGGCGAGCGCCGATGTGGCTGACCTGCCTGATCTTTTTGCTGCCACTGCTGGCTCTGCCCTGGGCCTGGCGGGAGTCTCAGGGGCACACATGGACCCCTCTCGGCCTGACGGAAAGGAAGGTGACCACGCTAGTCGTGCAGGCCAGTGAGGGGTTGGTGCTGCACTATGCCGTCACCGCTGGGGGATTGCAGCGCAGCATTGACGGCGGGCGCACCTGGGCACCCATCAACGCGGGACTGCCCCAAGGCGCGTTGGGGCAAGTCACCGTGCAGGCTCTGGCCGTCCATCCCGCCAACGCACGCCGGGTGTACGTGGTGGCTGGGTCGTCGGACGAGCGAGGGATCTACCGGAGCGACGAGGGGGGAGGCACCTGGACGCTGATCTGGGCGGGCTTGCCGCCAGCCGACAGCGCGGCGCTGATCGTGTCATCAAGTGAGTCCGAGACGGTGTACGTTGCTGCGGGGCACGCACTGTATCGAAGTCCCGATGGAGGTCTTTCCTGGCTAGAGGTCACTCCTTGGCCGCATAGCTCAGCCGTGCTTTCTCTGATCGCTCACCCAGACGACCCATACTTCATCACTGTGGGCACAACGGCGGGCCTGTGGCAGACGGCTGATGGGGGCAAATCGTGGAGAACGGGTGAGGGCCTCGAGCAACGGCGGGTCAATGCCCTGCTTGCCATTCCCCGGGCTCCCTATCTCCTGCTGGCGGGCACGAATGATGGCGTCTACCGCAGCGAGAACGCTGGCCGCACCTGGCGGCCGGCAAGCGTGGCCCTGCGCGGCCGCCAGGTGCTTTCCCTGGAGGCCGATCCGCTGGTCTTTCAGGCCCTCTACGCTGCCCTGGAGCAGAGGGGAGTCTATCGCAGCTACGACGGTGGTTTGCACTGGGAGCCGATGTGGCGGGGGCTGGGCCGGCAGACGGTTTACGTCTTGGAGATAGACCCGTTGGAGCCAGGGAGGCTGTACGCAGGTAGCGGCGACGGGCTGTGGAGTAGCCTCGCGCAGGTCCCCACACCCACGCCAACAGCCACTTTCACCAGCACGCCCATGCCCACTCGCACGCCCACCGGCACCTGGACGCCGACACCGACGGAGACGCCAACGCCCACTGCCACGCCGACAGCCACGTCAATGGAGGCGCCGACGCGGACACCCACCGCCACGGCCACGCCCACATTGACGCCGACGCACACGTCCACGGCAACGACAGCGGCCAGTCCCACGGCCACGCCGACCTCTGGGCCGACCTCGACCGCACCGCCAGCCACTGCGCCAGAGGAACGACACACGCCGATGCCGGTACCGCCGACAGCGACGCCAGGGCCGCCTACACCGACCGCCGA
>DFBV01000114.1:17383-17616 GCA_002366755.1 Anaerolineales bacterium UBA3071 | reverse complement strand
GGTGGGGTGATGCTATCGGCAGGGCCGGCCAGCAGGCGTGTGACGTCGTAGAGCTTGTTCCAGCGGGCTTCTATGGCTGGGCTGGCGCTGATGAGCTGGGCCAGCAGCGCCGCGGCGGTCAACTCCACGTCGGCGTCGTGGGGATAGAAGCGATCCTCGATCCGGAAGATGCGTCGGCTCAGCCATTTCACGGCGCGGAAGTAGCGTTCCAGGCGCTCGTCGCCGGCGTAGTG
>DFBV01000114.1:14988-17297 GCA_002366755.1 Anaerolineales bacterium UBA3071 | reverse complement strand
AAGCTGTCGTCCAACAGACGGGCAGCGACGGCGAAGACCAGCACGTTGTGGCGCGCCGCGGCCTTGCCCAGTGGCTGCGTCTCGTCTGGGATCGCATCGTAGCGGGCTGCATTGGCCGTGTACAGTTGCTGTACCAGCCATTCTACGTCAATGCAAAGGTAGGCCTTCTCCACCTCGGCCAGGAGGTCGTCGAAGACGTTGTGGAAGAGGTGCAGGGCCACGTCGCTGGTGATGAAGACGGACACCTGTTCCTCGGGAAAGAGGCGGAAGTAGGCTGCGGAGAGACGCTCGACATCGTGGTTGGGTAGGGCGACGAAGCCGCTGGCCCGCAGCCGTGTCTTGGCCGCGTCGGTCAGTGGGTAGATGGTTTCCACCACGGGCAGATTGTCGGGCAGTGCGAAAGGCGGGGGAGGGGAAAGCGGTTCCGTGTCTGTTGGTGCTGGGCAAGGAAGCTCTGCGCTGGCGGGAAGGATGGGAAGGCACAGCAGAAGTAAGATCAGCCACAGACCTGTTGGCGAAGACTTGTATCCCATGGTTATTGCCTCCTGCTCCCTTTCTAGGGTTAGGCAAGGTCTATTGTTGATTTCGCATAGTCATTTCCTTTGCGCTGGTCAAAGACCGATCCGTTTTTCCGAAACGTAACCAGACTATGCGAAACAGGGCCTGTCCACACTCTGGCCTGGGGAGAGGTTCGTATAAGAACTTGATATACGAACTTGATTGGGAGTGATCATTAATGCAGGGAGGGTAGGGGGAGACAGCGCCCGCTATGTGAGACTCTCAAACCCCGAATGCTCTGCGTCCATCTCCACCATCTCTCCGGTGACGGTGAAGACCACCCTCTCGCAGATGTTGGTCACCCGGTCGGCGGTGCGTTCCAGATTGTGGGCCACCCACAGCAACTGGGTGGCCTGATCAATGGTACGCGGGTCGGCCATGATGTAGGTGAGCAACTCCCGGTACACCTGGTTGTAAAGACCGTCCACCTCATCGTCCTGCGCCGGGATGGCCCGGGCCAGATCAACATCCCGCCGCACGAATGCGTCCAGCGATTGGTGGAGCATGTCCCGCGCCTTCAGGGCCATGCGGGGGAGATCAATGAGAGGTTTGACCAGGGGCTGCTCGCCGATCATCAGGTTGATTTTGGCGATACCCTTGGCGTAGTCCCCCATGCGCTCCAGCTCGGTAACTATCTCCAGGATGGCAGCCAACGTGCGCAGGTCGCCAGCCATGGGCTGCTGCGTGGCGATAAGCACCAGGCAGTCGGCCTCAATAGCGAAGCGTTTCTCGTTGATGGCGCGGTCCTCGGCGATCAGCCGTCGCGCTCCCTCCAGATCCCGTCGCTTGAGGAGCTCCACCGACTCGACCAACGCGTTCTCCACCATGCTGCCTAGAATCAGCACCTCGTCTTGAAGACGCTGCAACTTCCGTTTAAAGGCTTGCCGTACCATGGAATCTCTCTCCCTCACTTTGCTGCTTCATCCGAGTCGTCCGGTGATGTAGTTCTCGGTCAACTCCTGTTTCGGATTGGTGAAGATGTCCTGAGTGGCTCCAAACTCCACGAGTTCGCCCAGCCAAAAGAGCCCCGTCCAATCGGAGACGCGGGCGGCCTGTTGCATGTTGTGCGTGACGATGACGATGGTGTAGCTCTCCTTGAGCATGCGCATCAGTTCTTCAATCTGCAGCGTGTCTATGGGATCCAAAGCCGAGCAGGGCTCATCCATCAGAATGACTTCGGGCTTGACGGCAATAGCGCGGGCGATACACAACCGCTGCTGCTGACCCAGAGAAAGGCTCAGAGCGTCTTGTCTGAGATCGTTCTTGACTTCGTCCCACAGCACTGCCCCGCGCAGGCTTTCCTCCACAATGTCGGCCAGGCGGCCATTCCTGTGCAGGCCCAACACACGGGGGCCAAAGGCCACGTTGTTAAAGACGGACTGGGGAAAGGGGTTGGGACGCTGAAACACCATGCCCACCCGTCTGCGCAGCTCAACCACAGCGGTGCCAGGCGCGTAGATGTCCTGCCCGTCGAGCAGCACTGTCCCCTCCACCCGTGTGCCGGGGATGGTGTCGTTCATGCGGTTGAGACAGCGCAGAAAGGTGGACTTGCCGCATCCCGACGGCCCGATCAGTCCTGTGATCTGTCGCTCCTTGATCGCCATCGAGATGTCCGACAAGGCGAGAAAATCACCATAGTGGAAATGGAGATGTTCTACTTTGATCTTGGTCATTGTTGTAGCGTGTTGCGTATTGCGTGCCTGGACTATCAGCGGATTGAGCGGACCAAGCGGACAATACCAACCCCAATC
>DFBV01000114.1:6569-14919 GCA_002366755.1 Anaerolineales bacterium UBA3071 | reverse complement strand
GTGAACATCTCGCGGCCAGGTCGATGCTCGATCAGTTCGCCCATGAGAAAGAAGGCGGCGTGATCCGCCACGCGGGCGGCCTGTTGGACGCTGTGCGGCACGATGACGATGGTATACTGCTGCTTCAACTGATAGAGGGATTCTTCCACCTTGGCCGTGGAGATGGGATCCAGCCCCGACGTAGGCTCGTCGAGCAGCAGTACCTCCGGTTCCAGAGCCAGACTGCGGGCGATGCACAGTCGCTGCTGCTGCCCGCCCGATAGCGCCCGGGCCGGATCATCGAGCCGGTCCTTGACTTCATCCCACAGGGCGGCTTGCCTCAGGCTGCGCTCGAGGGTCTCCTCCTGCCGAATCGGATCCCGCATGCCAGCCAGACGAGGACCGTAGATGACATTTTGCCGCACCGTGCCCGGCAGTGGCAAAGGCAGGGCAAAGACCATACCCACCCGCCGACGTAGTGCAGGGACATCAATGCCAGAAGCGTAGATGTCCTGTCCATCCAGTAGAATGCGCCCCGACATCTGTGTCCCTTCTACCAGATCGTTCAGCCGGTTGACGAGACGGACTAGCGTCGTCTTGCCGCCACCGGCAGGGCCAAAGAGAACGGTGACAGCCTTGGCTGGCACGTCCAGGGTCACATCGCGCAAGGCCGACTTACCGCTGTAGGAGTAGCTGACCTTCTCGATGCGAATCTTGGACGGAAGACCAAGGGCGGGGGACGAAGGCTCGTCGTTCGTCATTTCTCTTATGGCTTTCGTCACCATTGCCTTCTCCGCCGATAGTAGCTGCGGATGATCGTGGCTACGACGTTCAGCGAAAGCACCAACCCTAGCAGTACCAACGCCGTGCCGTATTGGATTTGCGGCGGCATGCCCGGCACCTGGGTGCTGATGACGTACAGATGATAGGGCAGCGTCATCGTCTGATCGAGAACCGTTCGAGGCAGGTGCGGCAGGAAGAAGGCCGCCACGGTGAAAAGAATGGGTGCTGTCTCACCGGCTGCCCGCAGCAGCCCCAGGATGACGCCGGTGATGATGCCAGGCAGCGCCTGCGGCAGGATGATGTTGCGGATGCCCTGCCAGCGGGTGCCTCCCAGGCTGGCGCTGACAGTTCGGAACTCCACCGGCACGGCTCGCAGTGCTTCCTCTGCCGTGCTGATGATGATGGGCAAGGTCATGATAGCCAGTGTCAGCGAGCCGGCCAGAATGGACGTGCCGAACTGCAGGAAGAGCACAAACAGCCCTAGCCCAAACAGCCCATACACCACCGAGGGTATCCCTGCCAGGTTGATGATGGCCAACCGGATGGCTCGGGTGAGCCAGGTATCGCGGGCGTATTCGGCCAGGTAGATGGCGCCCCCCACGGCCACGGGGATGGCGGCGAGGGCCGTGCCCACCGTTAGCAGCAGCGTGCCGACGATGGCGGGGAGGATGCCCCCAGCTTTCATCCCTTCGCGGGGCATGGCACTGAGGAATTCCCAACTGATAGCTCCCATGCCGCGCGCCACAATGGTGCCGATGACGAGCAGGATGGGCACAACCACCACCAGAGCGGCCAGGCCCAGCATCGCGAAGCCCAATCGTTGCACGAGATGGCGATTCATCTGTGTGTACTGCGCCGTTTCTGTGTCTGCTGCGCCGGAGTTGAACTCCGGCGCAGCAGATGCGGGCGTTTCATCAGCGCAGCCCTCCTCGGTGCCGTTTCTTGAATATAGTCGAGGAAGCAGTCAGGTTGATGATGAAGGTTAGCAAGAAGAGGATGATGCCAATGCCGAACAGGGCATGGTAGTGGGTGCTGCCCTGAGCGACCTCGCCCATTTCGGCAGCGATGGTGGCTGTCATGGTGCGGACAGGGCGAAACAGAGAGTCGAGGCTGAGCGGCATGCGGGCGGCATTGCCTGTTACCATCATCACCGCCATCGTCTCGCCGATGGCACGCCCCATGCTCAACATGACGGCTGTGACGATGCCCGAACGAGCAGCCGGCACCACCACTTGCCAGATCGTCTGCCATTGCGTGGCGCCCATGGCTAAGCCGGCATCGCGGTAGCTCTTGGGCACCGCATCGAGAGCGTCTTCGGCGACGCTAATGAGAGTGGGCAGCGCCATGTAAGCGAGAATGAGAGCGCCAGTGAAGGCAGTCAGCCCTGTGGGGGCACCCAGGGACTCGCGGACCAGAGGAGCGATCACCGTCATGCCAAAGAAGCCCAGCACCACCGAGGGGATGCCCGCCAGCACCTCGATCATCGGCTTGAGGATTTCCCGCGCCCAGTCAGGTGCCACCTCGCGCACGAAGACCGCCGTGGCTACGCCCAGTGGCAGGGCAATGGCCATAGCCAGTATGGTGACCATCGCTGATCCCAGCACCAGCGGCAGCGTGCCGAACAGATCGAAGGTAGGATACCAGCGCGTGCCGAACAGGTTGCCCAACGGTATCTCGAAGAACGTGGGCAGCCCCTGTTGGAGCAGGAAGAGGAAGATGAGTGCCACAAAGCCGATGGTCGAGAAGCCCAGCACGCGGATGAGGGTCTCGACAGCGAATTCGGTCCAGCGAACGCGTCCTAAGCGGTCCATACGATTGTCTCACCTGTGGGTCGCTAGGCTGGTAGATTGGTGGACTGGTGGATTGATGAGCGATGCCCAATGTACCAATCTACCAGTTTCCCGGTTTACCAGCTATCTCAACGGCACAAAGCCCAGTTCGAGTACCAGCGACTGCCCAGCGCTGAGTATCCAGTCCATGTACGCCTTCACCCGTCCACTTGGCTCGCCGGCGGTGTACATGTAGAGCGGGCGGGAAACGGGGTAGGAACCATCGTTGACCGTGTCCACAGAGGGAAGCACGTAGGGTCTGGCACTCACGCGAGCCACGGCCAACATCTTCTGGTCGGGAGTCACGTAGCCGAGGCCGTCGTAGCCAATGGCGTTAGGGTTGTGGCGCACCTCGGCACTGATTCCCTCGGACGAGGGCATCAGCAGCGTGTCCGGCGAAAAGAGCAGGGGGCTCTTCTTGTCCCCCAGGCGGATCACGTTCTCCAAGAAATAGACATAAGTACCAGAGTTCGACTCCCGTGAGAGGAGCACGATGGGGCGGTCTTCGCCACCCACTTGCCGCCAGGTGGTAACCTTGCCGGTGTAGATGTCGGAGATCTGCTGCAGCGTGAGACGCTGCACTGGATTGGATGGATGGACGACGACGGCGATGGCATCACGGGCCACCACGAATTCCACAGGAGAGATGCCGTTCTCCTCAGCAGCGTTGATTTCCTCAGGCTTCATACTCCGCGAGGCGTTGGCGATGTTCACTGTGCCATTGATCATGGCGGCGATGCCTGTGCCTGACCCCCCGCCGGTGACGGAGATACGTACCTCGGGATACAACTGCATGTATTCCTCGGCCCAGGCCAGCGCCAGGTTGACCAGCGTATCGGAGCCCTTGTTCTCGATGGTTCGAGCGGCTGCGCTATCAGACGAAGTCGGCTGCTGCGCACCGCAGCTAACCAGCAGCCAGACCAGGCCGAACAGCAGCGCGTTGAGCACGAGGTGCTTGGTGGAACCGGAGACTGTATGGGGAAGTGTGGGAAAGCGGCTAGGTCGCCTGGAGAGGAATACAGCCACGGCCTTTGACTCACCTCGCTGACAATGATCGTCTGGATTGTATCAGATATGACGCATGTGTCAAGTTGACATCTATGCGAGTTTGTGGTATACTAATTGCGCATAAGGAAGTTTACGCGCAATATCCTAATCCCGCGAGTGAGGCGATGGCGGTCAGAAGCGACGTGCTGGCGCTGTTCGAAGCGCATCTCCAGCAGTCTGGGTTGGCACGGAACAGTGTTGCCGGGTACCTGCGTGATTTACGCTGTTTCTCGCGCTGGCTGGCGGAGCGTGCTGGGCAAGAGAGGCCCCCCGACGGTTTCTCTTCCAGCGATGTGGAAGCCTATAAGCAGTACCTGAGCGCCACATTGGGGCGATCGCCGGCGAGCATCAACCGGTATCTGCAGAGCGTGCGCAAGTTTGGGCGCTTCGTCGTGATGGCCGGGCTATGGGATAGCAACCCTGCGCAAGGCGTACGATTGCTGGAAGGCTCTGGCGTGGCAACTCTTAGGGCCTTGACCGAATCGGCGATCGAACAGTTGCTGAAGATCGCCGAGGAACGACGCTCGCGCAACGCAGTCCGGGACTACGCTATGCTGCAGTTGCTGTTGCAGACCGGAGTACGAGCTAGCGAGATGGTCGACCTTCGGCTGGCAGATCTGGACCTGGACGAAGAAGGCGGCACCCTGACTGTGTGCGCTCAAGGCAAGCGACTAGGACGTCGAATTCCGCTGAATCGGGCAACTCGGCGTGCTCTGGACGCGCATCTAGCTCAGCCTCGTCCTGCGGAGGCTTCGCATCTCTTCCTGACAAGGGAAGGCAGGCCCTTGTCGATTCGATCGGTACAGCAAGTCGTGGCCAGCCTGGGAAAGGCAGCTGGCCTGGATGTCTCTGCCAGAGTACTTCGAGACACATACGCCAGATCTCTGTGGCAGGATACCAGAGATCTGCACCTTCTGACCGAGCGACTGGGTCACAGGAGGCCCGAAGCGGCCTTGAGGTACATCTCCCCTCCCTCCGCAGAGGGGTCATCAACGGAGGTTTTTGAGAGGCCTTCCCCGAGCGCCAGCAGGTAGCCGGGGCCTGGACCTACCAAGGACCTGCGGCCCGGGCTTCCCTGCCCGGCCGCAAGTAGCTTGGAAGCGGGCTTTGTTAGGCCTTCGGGTAGACAGCCGGCCTCACCTGTATCGTAACGAGATTGCAGGCTTGATCAGGCAGCAAGTCGCTGCCGAACGATGAGCGAGAACTAGCCCGCAGGCAGGCAGGAAATCTCGCGGTCATTGCTTGTTGCGATGGAGATCTCGGTTGTGGCTCGGAGTGGGCCCGGCGGGATCTCTTTTGTTTTGCCTGGGGGAAAGGTGTCGATTGGCTGTGGGAGCACAGCCTCATCACCGACAGTGCATTGACAGCACGCTTGTGAACGGGACTAGGCTCAGTGATGGTGATGGAGGACGGCATGACGTCAGACGTGGTAGTGAGGTACTCGACAAGGGGCGAGGCAGGCGCAGAAGAGCAATCTGCGTTGTGGCAACGGTACTGGCAAGAGGGGTATGGATACGAGCGGCCGCGGCGGGGCGATATCGTCACCGGTACCATCCTGCAGGTCAGGCCGAGAGCTGTGACAGTGAACATCGGTGTGAAGCGCGATGGGCTCGTGCCGGCGGACGACTTGGAGAGGCTGGATCACGAGAGCCTGGGCCATCTTCAAATCGGGTACGAAGTGCCGGTATTCGTCGAGAGGGTCAGGGACCGGCACGGCGACCTGGTTTTCTCCATGCGACCCCTGGGAGGATGCCCAGTCCCGCTACTATCCAGGTCAGTTGGTGGAGGTAACCATCGTGCACGTGGTCCGCTACGGTGCCTTCGCCGAGTTGGAGCCGGGGATCGAAGGGTTGATACACGTCAGCCAGTTGTCTCGTGAATTCGTGGAGGATCCTCGCGATGTAGTATCCATCGGGGACGTCGCGACAGTGCGCATCCTGCACATCGATCTGGACCGGCAACGCATCGCCCTCAGCCTGAAAGATGCCCCGCAGTGGATCGAAGCGTCTTCTGATGTAGGAATGCTGGACGAGGCGGCGGCAGGCGAGGCTTTGGAGTTGCAGGGAATCGCAGTGTACGAGGAGGTTGCGGATGAAGCAGAGACGGCCGACTGCGTGTTGGCGGAGTTGGTTACCATGCCAGCTTGATAGCTCTTGCTTGCTGTTTGGGCAAGCACGAATAGGAGTAGGAAACGGAGGTGGTGAGATCAGATGACTGTGACGTTGAGACCTGGGGAATCGCCGGAGAAGCTACTGAGGCGTTTCAGGAAGTCAGTGCAGAGATCACGCATTTTGGCCACAGTACGGCGAAAGCGCTGGTATACGAAGCCCAGCGACGTCAGGCGCATCAAGCGCCGCAAGGCGATTCGCCGGGCGCGGCGGCGCGAGCGGAAGCGACAAAACCGCCAGCAACGCCGGCGCTACTGAGCCTGCGGCAACCGGAATCGTGTGGCACTGCGCATCGGCCAGGTCTCGTTCTCATACATAAGAAACAGATTGATGATCGAGGAGGAGCGCATGGAATACTCAGTGGGCGACAAGGTGATGTACCCCAACCGGGGCGTAGGCATTGTCACAGGTGTAGAGCAGCGCGAGCTCGTGGATGGGTTCCGTCAGTACTACGTGATCGAGATACCCTCCGGTGGACTGACCATGCACGTTCCCATGGAGAAGACGGAGGATCTGGGCGTGCGACCGGTCGTATCCCCGTCGAGGCTTGACCGCGTGCTAGATGTCCTAAGCGGGAGGCCACGGCGGTTGCCGGACGATTATAAGGAGCGTCAGGAGGGCATCCACGAGAAGCTCAGGAGTGGGCGCGCGATTCAGATAGCCGAAGGGGTACGGGATCTTTCCTGGCACGAGCAGCGCGCCTATCTCACGAAGAAGGACAAACATCAACTGGCCGAGGGGCGGGAATTGCTGGCGGACGAGATAGCGCTCGCCACTGACAGTGAAGTCACCCATGTCCACGAGGTAATTGAAGCCGCTCTGGCGGCTGCCCTGGCCAGCGAGGCTGATCAGGAAGCATCCAAGAGACAAGTCACTGCCCGAGCCGATCAGTCGCTTGGCGCACAGAAGGGGCAGCAAGGCCTGTTGGATTCGCTCAGAAACAATGCTGCTCGGGTCTTGGGACTGAGCTCCAAGTGAGGTATCTGTCGTTGTACCGAGTTGGGAACTCTCCTCATGACAATAGAGGATAGTGTACTGACCTACCTGGGATGATTGGAGAAAGAGGTGAGTTGGGAGATGGGTTCAGCAAGAGAGAGACTACAGGCTGACCTGCGGGAAGCCGAAGGGGAGCTGCAGAAGCTGGATCAGCGGCTGGAGCAGAGGCCGGAGTTCGGCCCCGGCAAGGGCAACCCACGCGCCTATTCATGGGAGATGGAGCTTGCGCGCAGGAAGAGGGTCATGGCGCGCATCGACGCCTTGCGGGAGGCGCTGGCCAGAGAGCGTGAGGGGGCCTACGGGAGCTGTGAGCGTTGCGCTAGGCCGATTAGCCCTGAGCGGCTGGATATCCTGCCCACCACGACGCTGTGCGTATCTTGCGCGCGAGCGGCCACCTCAGACCCGGCGTTCCGATCTGCGGACGGTGCTCATGGCGCGATCCAGAAGTAAATAGAGGCACATGAATAGAGGCAAGTGAAAGGGAGGTGACTTGATCATGCCGAAGATGAAGACACACAAGGCGACGGCCAAACGGTTCAAGATTACCGGCACGGGAAAGCTGCTGCGGCGCAAGCAGTGCAGCACGCACCTGCGCCGCAACAAATCTAAGCGGGTCCGCCGTTCCTTTGACAAGGATCATCCCCTGTCCAAGACAGACCAGAAGCGGGTACGGCGCCTGCTGGGCTTGCGGAAGAGGAAGTAGACTGCGTGATGCTCATATTGCAGAGGCTACCACGTCGGCCGCGTGACCGCCACCTGGCGGCCACCGTCAAAGTACGTCTCCTGAAGCACGCTCGATTGCAGATCACCGCACCGAGCGTGGAAGTGAAGGCCGGTGTGGTGCTCCTGCGAGGGAGGGTCCGCACACGGCGACAGAGGCTGCTGGCGGCAGGGGTAGTGGTCAGCGTGCCTGGGGTGCTGGGTGTCTTCAACGAATTGAAGGTGGAGAGCGACGTTCGGCATGTTGTTGGAAGGTCGGAAAGCATTCGCTCATCAGACGAGGCGTGACGCCTGCATGGCGGAGAGAGGAGAACATGAAGGGTCGGATTCTAGTAGTTTGTCAGGATTTGATGGCAGCCAGCCGGTTGCGCAACATGCTCTGCGCCCAGGAGTACATGGCCCACATGGCCCGTCGTGCGGATGACGCGCTGGCGCTGTTGGGTTTCCACCGCATCGATGTTCTGATCGTCAATCCCTGTCTGCAGGATCATGACGTGCAGTGGCTGTGCTCGCAGGTCTCCAAGCGCCACCCAAATCTGAAGAAGCACATGATCTTCCTCGCGGACGGCGAGCTGCCTGAGAATGTGAAGGCTTTCGTTGAGGAGAGCGGCAACGACATCGTCGTCTCGCCCATTGACGCAGGTCAGCTTGAGCAACTTCTCTCACGTCACATGCGCTGATAGGTGTAGACGTGAGCGGGCGGGAGCGCTGGCGCTAACGCCGGGGGAAGCACCCATCTGTCTGCCATTGATTGATGAGCGTAACGGAGAGGACCATGCGAGACAGCAGACCTGAGAAGCAGCAGAGCAGCGACACCGGCTAGTCAGA